>DASTMB010000092.1 GCA_035714365.1 Mycobacteriales bacterium
ACGAGCAGGCCGAGCGCGCCGCCGGCGACCGCGAGCAGCGCGACCACCGGCACCCGGCGGGGCGTGCGGACCTCGCCGCGCCGGCCGGTCAACGCCGCCACGACCGGCTGCCGCGCCGCCGCGCGGGCGGGCAGCAGCGTGGCGAGCAGCGCCGTTCCGGCGCCGGCCGCGACGACCGCCGCGAGCTCCAGCGGGCGCAGCGACAGCGGGCCGAGCTCGCTGCCGGCGAGGCGTTCCAGCCACGGGCGGCCGAGGAAGACGGCGAGCGCCGCGAGCCCGACGCCGAGCGTCCCCGCGACGGTGCCGAGCACGACGCCGCCGGCGAGCACGATGCGCCGCACGTCGGCGCGGCTGCCGCCGGCGGCGGCGACCAGCGCCAGCTCGCGCCGCCGCCGCCGTGCCCCCACCGCGAACGCCGTGCCCGCCAGCAGCACGACCTCGAGCGTCGCCAGCCCGACGACGACGACCGTCACGCCGATGCTCTCCGCGTCGACCGGGCCGCCCCGGACCGGCTGCGGCGGCGGGTCGAAGTACCAGGTGCGCGGCCGGACCTGGATGCCGAGCGCGTTGAGCGCCGCGACCTGGTCGACGTCGCGCGCGCCGGGCGGCAGCGTCACTCCCCACCGCACCACCTCGGCGCCCTTGGTGTTGAGCGGGCCGGAGGCGCCGGGCAGGTACACCCGCTCCTCGCGCAGGTCGCTCGGCCGGACGACGACGGCGGTGACCCGTGCCCGCGTGCCCGCGACCGTGACCTCGTCGCCGAGGCGCAGGCCGAGGCGGGCGGCGAGCCGCGGCGTCACCGCCGCCTCCCCCGCCCGCGGGAACGTCCCCGCGCGCAGCCGCACCAGCCCCGCCGCGGCCGGGTCGGCGAGGTCGGTGCGGTCCGCGATGACCAGCGCGACGCGGTGCGCCGCCCGCACGCGGACGGCGTACCACTGCGACCACGGCAGCACCCGCGACCCGGGCGGCAGCACCGTCGCCGGGTCCGGCACGAGCCGCTGCCCGCCGGGGCGCACCGGCTCCGCGCCGGCCGTCCCGGCGTCGGCCCAGCCGTCGAGGCCCACCTGCGCGATCGGGTGGAACGGCTCCACCACCTCGGCCACCAGGTCCGTGGCGCCGAGGTCACGCGCGGCGCGGACCGCGGGCGGCAGGTGCGACGTGCGCACCGCCACGTCGGCGAACGCCAGCCCGAGCATCGGCACGCCGACCATCGCGACGACGAGCGCGCTGCGCCCCTTGGCGCGCAGCGCGTCCCGGCGCGCGATCCGCAACGCCGCCCGCACCCCCGCGGCGTTCACCGGACCGGGCCGTCCGCGAGCAGCGTCTCCGGCGGCGCGACCGGCCCGGCCTGGTCGAGGACCGACCCGTCGCGCAGGAACACCACGCGGTCCGCCCACGCCGCGTGCCGCGCCTCGTGCGTCACGAGCACGCCGGCCACGCCCGCGTCGCAGCGGGCGCGGAGCAGCCGCAGCACCGCCTCGCCGGTCTCCGAGTCGAGCGCGCCGGTCGGCTCGTCGGCGAGCACCAGCCGCCGGTCGCCGACGAGCGCCCGCGCGATCGCGACGCGTTGCTGCTGCCCGCCCGACATGTCGTCGGGGAACCGGTCGGCCAGGTCCTCGATCCCCACGTCGGCGAGCGCGCGCGCCGCGTCCGCGCGGGCCGCGCGCGAGGCGGCGCCGTCGAGCTCGCGCGGGAGGGCGACGTTCTCGATCGCGGTCAGCGCGGGGATCAGGTTGAGGTCCTGGAACACGTAGCCGACCGAACGCCGCCGTACCCGCGCCAGCGCGGACCGCGACAGCGTCGCGAGGTCGGTGCCCTCCACGAGGACCTGCCCGCCGGTCGGCGCGTCGAGGCCGCCGGCGAGGTGCAGCAGCGTCGACTTGCCGGACCCGCTCGGCCCCATCACCGCGACCAGCTCGCCGGGCGCGACGGCCAGCGAGACGCCGCACAGCGCGTGCACCTCCGTCGCCCCCGACCCGTGCACGCGGGTCACGTCGCGCAGCTCCAGCACGGCGGTCATCGCGCCGCCCCCTTCCGCACCGGCGCGGGCGCGCCGCGCTCCACCGCCGGCGGCGGCCGGTGCCGCGCCAGCCGCGACTCGCAGTGGTCGAGCCAGCGCACCTCGGCCTCCGCCTGGAACACCAGCGAGTCCACGACGAGCAGCCACGCGACGTCGTCGTCGGTCGCGCGCGCCTTGAGCCGCGTGTACTCCTGCAACGCGCGCAGCGTGTCGGTGCGCTGCGCCTGGATCACCGCGCGCACGTCCACGCCGGGCACCGTCACGGCGAGCGCGAGCTTGATGGCCAGCTCGTCGCGCGGCGGCGTGCCGCGGTCGACCGGCGTCGCGAACCACCGCCGCACCTCGTCCCGCCCGGCCTCGGTGAGCGCGTAGAACGCGTGCCCCTCGTCGTCGCTGCCCGCCGCCTCGACCAGCCCGTCGCGCTCCAGGCGGCTCAGCGTCGTGTAGACCTGGCCGACGTTGAGCGGCCAGGTCGCGCCGGTGCGCGCCTCGAACTCGGCGCGGAGCTGGTAGCCGTACCGGGGCTCCTCGTCGAGGAGCGTGAGCAGGGCCTGACGGATCGACATACCGGGTATGTATACGCGGTATGCAGCCCTCCGGCAAGCCCCTACTCGTGCCCGGAGGCCAGCTCCCGCGACCGGTCCCGCGCCGCCTCGATCGCCGCGATCAGCGCCGCCCGCACCGAGTGCCGCTCGAGCTCGCGGACGGCGTTGATGGTGGTCCCGGCCGGCGACGTCACCGCCTCGCGCAGTCGCACCGGGTGCTCCCCGGTGTCGCGCAGCATCAGCGCCGAGCCGAGCGCCGTCTGCACGATCAGGTCGGCGGCGACCGCGCGCGGCAGGCCGAGCAGGATGCCCGCGTCGATCATCGCCTCGACCAGGTAGAAGAAGTACGCCGGCCCGCTGCCGGACAGCGCCGTCACCGCGTCCTGCTGCGACTCCGGCACCCGGATCGTGCGGCCGACGTGGCCGAGCAGCTCCTCGGTCCGCGCCAGGTGCTCCTCCGTCGCGTGCGCCCCCGGCGACACCGCGCTCATGGCCTCGTCCACCAGCACCGGCGTGTTGCTCATCACCCGCACGACCGGGACGCCGTCGGCCAGGCGGCGTTCGACGAACGCCGTCGGGATGCCCGCCGCCATCGACACCACGAGCTGCGCGGGCGTCACCACCTCGGCGACCTCGGCGAGCAACGCCGCCATGTCCTGCGGCTTCACCGCGAGCAGCACGGTCGCGGCCGTGGCCGCCTCGGCGTTGCTCGCGACGGCGACGCCGTGGCGTTCGCGCAGGGCGTCGGCGCGCTCCGGCCGCCGCGCCGTGACGACGACGTCGGCCGGCGCGGTGCCGGCGCGGAGCAGGCCGGAGAGCAGCGCCTCGCCCATCTTCCCGGCGCCGAGGATCGCCAGCGCGGTCACGAGCGGGTCGCCAGCGCGCGCAGGAAGAACGCGAGGTTCGCCGGGCGCTCCGCCAGCCGGCGCATCAGGTAGCCGTACCACTCCTGGCCGTACGGCGTGTAGATGCGCACCCGGTGCCCGTCCGCCGCGAGGCGGCGCTGCTCGTCCGGGCGGATGCCGTAGAGCATCTGGAACTCGAACGTCCCCGGCTCCCGCCGCTCCGCGAGCTTCGCGGCGATCGCGACCAGCCGCGGGTCGTGCGTCGCCACCATCGGGTACGCGCCGGCGTCCATCAGCCGCACCAGCAACCGGACGTAGGCGAGGTCCACCTCGTGCCGCGACTGGTACGCGACCGACTCCGGCTCCTTGTACGCGCCCTTGCACAGCCGCACCCGCGCGCCGTCGCGGACCAGGTCCTCGACGTCGCCCGGGCTGCGCCGCAGGTACGCCTGGATCACCGCGCCCGTGCCCGGGAAGTCCGCGCGCAGCTCGCGCAGGATGCCCAGCGTCGAGTCGGTGGTGGTGTGGTCCTCCATGTCGAGCGTCACCGTCGTGCCCGCCGCGGTGGCCGCCTCGCAGACGTGCCGGGCGTTGTCCAGGCACATCTGCCGGTCCAGCGCCTGCCCGATCGCCGACAGCTTGACCGACACCTCCGCGCCGCCGGTGAGGCCGGCGTCGTCCAGGCGGGCGAGCAGCGTGAGGTACGCCTTCGTCACGGCGTCCGCATGGCCCGGCTCGGTCGTGTCCTCACCGAGGTGGTCGAGGCTGACGGTGAGGCCCGCGCCGACCAGCTCGCGGGTCGCGGCGACGGCGTCCTCCGCCGTCTCGCCCGCGACGAACCGCGCGACGACGTCGCGGGAGACCGGCATGGTGCTGATCGCGGCGCGCAGCCGCGGCGACCGCGAGGCCGCGAGGATCGTCCGGCGCAGCATGGCGGCAGGCTACCGGGCGACCCACAGGCGCGTGACGAACGGCTCCGCCACCACCCCGTCCGGGAACGCCTCCTCCAGCAGCGCCCGCTGCGCCGCCAGGAACGCCGGCAGCCGGTCGCCGAGCGCGGCGACGTAGGACTTCGAGGAGAGGAACGTCAGGTACGCCGGCACGTCCAGCCGCCGCACCCACGGCACCGTGTGCACCGTCACCTCGCCGAAGACGTCGCCGAGGTCCAGCGCCGGGTCGTGCACCCGGTAGTCGCGGCCGTAGTCGTCGTTGAGCGTCTCCAGCAGCTCCTGCTGCACCTGCCACCAGCGCTCCCCGCGCGCGTCGCTGTCGTTCCACCAGCGGGCGAGCGCGCCGCCCGGCCGCAGCACCCGCCGCGCCTCCCGCACCGCCTCGCCCGGCCGCATCCAGTGGAACGCCTGCGCGTACGTCACCAGGTCGACGCTGGCGTCCGGCAACGGCAGCCGGTGCCCGTCCGCGACCGCCACCCCGCGCAGCCCGGCCCCGCCGCGGTCGCGGAGCCGGGCCAGCATGTTCGGCGCCAGGTCGAACGCCACCACGTCCGCGCCGCGCGCGAGCAGGCCGCGCGTGGAGATGCCGGTACCGGCGCCGACGTCCGCCACCCGCGCGCCGCGCAGCGGCGGGAGGGCGTCGTACAGGCCGTCCGGGTAGGTGGGGCGGGCGGCGTCGTAGGAGTCGGCCAGGGCGTCGAACGGCGAGCGGGCGGTCACGCCCCCAGCACAGCGTGCGGGGGCGCGCCGCGTCCAGCCCGGCCGCCGTTGCGGTCACCCCCAGCAGTTGTTGAACCGCTCGGCCGGCGGCCGCCCGGACAGGCGCGTGTTCCAGCCGTTCTCGTCGGTGTAGCCCGGGATGGGGTACTTCAGCCCGAACGGGTTGGGCTGGTCGAAGTCGATGAGGCTCGGGTCCTGGGACGCGTACTCGTCGTCGTGGATGGGGCCGAACGACTCGATCGGATCGTCCCACCTCGGGAACCAGCCCTCGCCGCAGATGTACCCGGCGCGCATCAGTCGTGCCCTCCTTCGGTCTCGCGGCCGAGGGCACGGCCGAGCAGCGTCATCCCTGCGTGACGGGTGAGCACCGCGACCCCGACCGGTCCGGCGTCCTCTCCTGAGACCAGCCGGTGGTACCCCGCCGTCGACCCGACAACGTACCGGGCGAACGCCACCGCGTCACCCAGCGGGGTGGCCGCCGTGACGGCGAGCTGCCGCGGTATGCCGAGCATCTCGTCGACCGTCGACACCGCCTCGGCCGGCAGCGCCGCCGCCAGCGCGGGCAGCCAGCGCGGGTCGTACCCGCGGAACAGCCGCAGCGCCGGCCCGCTCCGGCCGAACGCCGTCCAGCCGCAGGCCGGGCCGCCGAGCTCGAGCTCCGGCAGCGGCCGCGCGCCCGGCGCGAGGTCGACCCGCCACGCCTCGCCGTGCTCGGCACCAGGCGAGAAGCCGGCGACGAGGAGGCCCGCCGGGTCCACGCCCGGCGGCGGACGCTCCGGCGGCGCCTCCCACGCCAGGTCGACCAGCCGGTCGGCCACCGAACGCACCGACCACCGCCCGCCCAGCGCCCACTCCGGCCGCGCCGGGTCCTGCCCGGCGAGCCGCCGCCGCAGCTCCGCCACGAGCATCGGCACGGTCGCCGCGCCCGTCTCGGCCGCGCCCCACGTCACCGCCGCGACGGGCAGCCGGTCGTGCAGCGCGAACACCGTCCGCCCCCGCCGCCCCGCCCGCGCGCGCCCGTCCGCCGACGCGACCGTCGCCGTCGCGTCGGCGGCCAGCACCAGCCCTTCCCACACCTTCACCAGCACCGCGACCGTCACCAGCCGTCCCCTCTCGCTCGGGGACCGACGCTAGGGACGCCGCGCCCGCCGTAGGAGGGCCGACGAACGATCTGTGGACGGCTGGAAAAGCCTGTGGACGCTACGGCGCGGGGAGCGCCGCGGCGGCGAGGTGCAGCCGGGTGTAGGCGAGCGCCTCGGCCAGGTCGGCCTCGCGGTCGGCGCGCGACTCGCAGCGGCGGGTGTTGACCTCCACCACGACGACGCCGTCGAACGACCGCCGCGCCAGCAGCTCGAGCACCTCGGCGCAGCGCTGCGTCCCGCGCCCGGGCACGAGGTGCTCGTCGCGGGCGGTGCCGGCGCCGTCGGCGAGGTGGACGTGCGCCAGCCGGTCGCCGAGCTCGGTCGCCATCTCCAAGGCGTCGGACTGCGAGACGGAGGTGTGCGACAGGTCGAGCGTCGTGTGCCGGTAGTCCTCGGTGACGACGTCCCAGTCCGGCGCGTACGGCACGACGGCCCGGCCGCGGGCGCGCAGCGGGAACATGTTCTCGACCGCGAACCGCACGTCGGTGAGCCCGGCCATCCGGTCGATGCCGGCGACGAACTCGCGGGCGTAGTCGCGCTGCCACCGGAACGGCGGGTGCACGACGACGGTCGCCGCGCCCAGCGTCTCCGCGACGAGCTGCGCGCGCTGGAGCTTCGCCCACGGGTCGGTGCCCCAGACGCGTTGGGTGATGAGCAGGCACGGCGCGTGGACGGCGAGGACGGGGATCTCGTGGTAGTCGGAGAGGCGCCGCAGCGCGTCGAGGTCCTGCGACACCGGGTCGGTCCAGACCATGACCTCGACGCCGTCGTAGCCGAGCCGGGCGGCGATCTCGAACGCCGACGCGGTGCTCTCCGGGTACGTCGACGCGGTCGACAGCGCGACCTTCGCCGACGGCACCTGGACGACCACGGGCCCACTCTACGAGCCGGTGCGTAGGCTGGCGGGGTGGCCCAGCTCGACTTCGCCCGCGAGTGGTTCTCGTTCCCGAACCCGGACGACCCGGACGAGGAGCTCCGCTGCGACCTGACGTGGCTCATGTCGTCGTGGACCTGCATCTTCGGCACCGGCTGCCACGGCATCGAGCGCACCCGGCCCGACGACGGCTGCTGCACGCACGGCGCGTTCTTCTCGGACAAGGACGACGAACGCCGCGTCCGCGCGATGGCGCGGGAGCTGACGGCGGAGGACTGGCAGCACCGCGCGACGGGCCGCCGGTTCGGCCTGACGGAGGTCGAGGACGGGCGGACGAAGACGCGGGTGCACGACGGCGCCTGCGTGTTCCTCAACCGGCCCGGCTTCCCGGGCGGCGCGGGCTGCGCGCTGCACCGGATGGCGTGGCGGACGGGGCGGCACCCGCTGGAGACGAAGCCGGACGTGTGCTGGCAGCTCCCGATCCTGCGGACGCAGGAGTGGGTGGACCGGCTGGACGACACGAAGGTGCTCGTGACGACGATCGGCGAGTTCGACCGGCGCGGCTGGGGCGAGGGCGGCCACGACCTCGACTGGTACTGCACCGGGTCGCCGGAGGCGCACGTCGGCACCGTGCTGCTCTACGAGTCGTACGCGCCGGAGCTCGCCGCGATGATGGGCGAGGCGGCGTACGCCGTCCTCAAGGCGCACTGCGACGCCCGCCGCGCGGCCGGTCTGGTCGCGCGCCACCCGGCCTCCCTCCGGTAACGGTGCAACCCGGGGGCGGCCACGCGCGTCGTCCCGGTGTGACCCCCGACGTCGTCGAGGCCGGACGCGAACGCCGCCCGCTCGGCCGTGCCGTGTCCGTCGCGGCGACGGTGGCGCTCGCGGTGCTCGCCACCGGCGGGCTGCTGCAGTCGCGGCACGAGCCGCGCCGGGTGACGGCCACGCCGACCCCGACCGCGCCGGCGTACGTCCCGCCGCTCGCGACGCGGGAGGTCAACCCGGACATCCCGCTGTACGGCATCGAGGCGCCGCCGTACCGCGGCGCGTTCCGGTTCACGGTGGCGACGCCGGAGGTGCTGCGGTCCGGCCGCACCGGCGCGACGCCGGCGTCGGAGGACCCGCCCCAGGGGTGGTCCAACGCCATGCTGCTGCCGATGGGGCGCGGCTGGGTGCTCCAGCAGGAGGGGGAGACGGGCGGGCGCCTGCTGCTCGACGACGGCGGCGGCGAGCGCGCGACGCTCCCGGCCCCGGGGCTGGGGGTGGTCGCGGCCGCGCGGCCGGGTGAGTTCTGGATCGCCTACCCGGGCAGCCCGGTCCGGTACGACCTGGCCGGCCACCGGCTCGGCTCCGCGACGTTGCCGGCCTCGTGGGAGCTGCTCGCCGGCACCGCGGCCGGCCTGCTCGTCACCGACGACCACGGCACCGTCCGCGTCGTGGACGAGCGGGGCCGGCGGGTCCGCGCCCTGCCCGGCCACGACGCGGTCGTCGGTGTCGGGGCGCGTTCGGTGGCGTTCGCCGACCCCTGCGGGCACCCGTGCCCGCCGACGATCGTGGACGTGCGGACGGGGCAGCCGTGGGCGTCGTTCGACCCGATGGGCGACGCGGACGCGCGATGGGTGCGCTTCGCCCCGGGCGACGTGGCCGCCGCCGTCATCGCGTCGACGTCGGTGTACGTGGTGCGCCCGGACGGCGGGACGTTCCGCGCCGCCTTCAGCAACGTCTACGGCCTGGACGCGACGTGGGTCGACGACCACCGGCTCTGCGTCACGCAGCAGGTCGCCAACGACCTCGTCGTCTACGAGTGGGACCTCGTGGAGAAGACGTTGCGGCACGCGGCGACGTACCACCTCGGCGAGGTCGTCGGGTTCGCCGCCGCGCCGCTGAACTAGGCTCGCCGCCCATGAGCACCCTGGTCCTGCTGCGGCACGGCGAGAGCACGTGGAACAAGGAGAACACGTTCACCGGCTGGGTCGACGTCGACCTGTCGCCGAAGGGCGAGGAGGAGGCCCGCCGCGGCGGCCGCCTGCTGCGCGAGGCGGGCGTCGAGGTCGACGTGCTGCACACGTCGTTGCAGCGCCGGGCGATCCGCACCGCGAACCTCGCGCTCGAGGAGGCGGACCGGCTCTGGGTGCCGGTGCGGCGGTCGTGGCGGCTCAACGAGCGCCACTACGGCGCGTTGCAGGGGAAGAACAAGACGCAGGTCCGCGAGGAGTTCGGCGACGAGCGGTTCCTGCTGTGGCGGCGGTCGTACGACGTCCCGCCGCCGCCGCTCGACGCGGCCGACCCGATGCACCCGGCGAACGACCCGCGCTACCGCGACCTGCCGCCGGACCTGCTGCCCGCGACCGAGTGCCTCAAGGACGTGCTGGAACGCCTGCTCCCCTACTGGGCGGACGCGATCGTGCCGGACCTGCGCGCGGGGCGGACGGTGCTCGTCGCCGCGCACGGCAACAGCCTGCGCGCGCTGGTGAAGCACCTCGACGGCATCGGCGACGACGCGATCGCCGGGCTGAACGTGCCCACCGGCATCCCGCTGCGCTACGACCTCGGCGACGACCTGCGGCCCGCCCGCGCGGTGGACCCGGACTACGGCGTCAGCGGCGCCTACCTGGACCCGGACGCGGCCCGCGCGGCGATCGCCGGCGTCGCCAACCAGGGGAAGTAACGCCCCCCTCACGAAGTTAGGCAAAACGACCCGGGCCGTACGGCCCGCCCGTACCATCGGCCGCACGTGCCGTAACCCCGCACCCCCGTCGCCGTACTGGAGCGCACCCATGTCGAGCCCCCGCCGCGCCCTCGCTCTCGTCGCCCTCGCCGCCGCCGCCGTCGCGGCCAGCGCCTTCCCCGCCGCCGACGCCGGCGTGAGCGGGACGCGCAACGACTCGCTGGTGACGTTCACCCCGGCGACGGTCGTCGACCCGATCCTGTTCGGCGGCGAGCCGGGCATCAACTTCGACCCGACCACCTCCGCCGGGCAGCGGTCGTTCGTCGACTGGCCGGTGTCGAGCCGGCAGAACATCGGCGTGCTGTTCCGCTCCGAGGACGGCGGGCTCACCTACCTCAAGCGGTACGCGGACCCGACCAACCCCGGCGAGGCCGGCCCGCTGTGCACGGGCCGGCAGATCCCGACCTGCGGCGGCGGTGGCGGCGGCGACACCGACGTCAACATCGACGAGGACGGCACGGTCTACTTCTCGTCGCAGGAGTCGCTGGCCGACCAGCTCATGGGCACGTCGTTCGACCACGGCACGACGTTCCCGGCCGACCACGTCGACCCGGTCGTCAGCAAGTGCGGGCCGGTCGACCGCCAGTGGATCACCCACTGGAAGGGCACCGACACGGTGTTCCTCGCGTACCACATCCCCGCGGTCGGCGAGTGCATCAACCGCAGCGACAAGGCGGGCGCGACCGGCTCCTGGACGATCCCGGCCGGGCCGCAGATCCCGTTCGTCACGCAGAGCGGCGCGATGATCGCCGACAACACCGGCGGCATCCACAACAAGACCCTGTACATCGCCTACCTCGGCGGCACGTCGCTGCTGTCGCCCGGCATGACGGTGGCGGTGTCGACCGACGGCGCGGCGACGTTCGTCAAGCACAAGCTCCCCGACGTCGACCCGGACGGGAACTTCACCAAGGTCTTCATGGACCGCAAGGGGAACCTCTACGCGACCTGGGTCCAGGGCAACAAGACGATGCTGTCGACCAGCAAGGGCGACGACCCGGAGAACCGCAAGGCGCCCGCGTCGAAGTGGAGCACCCCGGTCGCGGTGAGCGCGCAGCCGGTCAACATCTCGATCTTCTCCGACGGCGTCGCCGGCGACCCCGGCCGCATCGCGATCTCGTACTACGGCACCACGGCGAAGGCGCCGTCGCCCGACGACGTGAAGCCCGGGCAGGGCGGCTGGTACCCGTACGTCGCCGTCTCGACGGACGCGCTCTGCCAGTGGGGCGTGGGCGGGAAGTGCAAGGCGCCGACGTTCCACCAGACGCGGATCGCGCACCGCATCAACCAGGACGACAACATCTGCACCGCCGGCACGACCTGCACGGCGACCGGCGGCAACCGCAACCTGCTCGACTACTTCGACATCTCGCTCGACAAGCAGGGCCACCTCGGCTTCGTGTGGACCGACACCAACAACGCCACGAAGATGGGCTTCATCAAGGTGGCGCGGCAGGCCACCGGCCCGAGCCTCTACGTGGGCCAGCCGAACGCGAAGCAGGTCGTCCGCGGCAACGGCTACGCCGATCCGGCCGGTGACGCGAAGTACCCGTTCTACGGCGCGAAGATCAAGACGTCGAAGAGCGTCCCGACGCTCGACCTGCGCGGCACGACGGTCCGGCTCAAGGACAGCAAGACGCTCGAGGTCACGATGACGCTGACCAGCACGTCCGGCCTCGACAAGGGCGTGCCCGGTGGCGGCACCGGCACGGACGGCGCGACGCCGATCCAGCAGGCGAAGTACCTGACCCGCTGGGACTTCGGCGGCCGCTCGTTCTACGCCGGCGCGAACGTCGCCGCCGGCTCAACCGGCG
Source organism: Mycobacteriales bacterium (assembly GCA_035714365.1). GTDB lineage: Bacteria > Actinomycetota > Actinomycetes > BP-191 > BP-191 > BP-191. Next base: position 11,639 of record DASTMB010000092.1, read on the forward strand.
ACGCGGTCCCGGCGTTCTTCTCCGGCGAGGTCTCCAACGCCGAGGGCGTGCTCGCGGCGGGCGGCGGCACGACGTACTACGGCAACTCGTACAAGCCGCTGACCGCGGCGAAGGGCCGCGTGCTGCCCGGCAAGATCGTGATCGAGGTGCCGGTGTCGGCGGTCGGCGGCCCGAAGGCCGGGTCGCGTGTCTACTCGGTCGGCAGCTACGCGATGCTCGGCCCGGTCGACGACGCGGTCGTCCTCAACACCATCCCGGTGACGGTCGACTCGACGCCGACGTTCGACACGGTGCTGCCGCGGGCGGGCACGAAGGTGACCGTCGGCGGACCGTCGTCCACCAGGGGCATCGCGTCGGCGCCGGTCACCTCCGGCGGCGGCACCGTGACCGCGCCCGGCACCAAGACCGGTGGCACCGGCTCGAGCGTGACCGCGCCGAAGGACGCGCAGCAGGAGCAGCCGGTCGACGCCGAGAACCGTTCGCTCGCCCACCGGGTCATGCCGGCCGCGGCGACCGGGCTGTTCCTCGCCGCCTGCGCGGGCGCGTACCTCGCGCGGCGACGCCGCGCCGTCGGCCCGCCCGCGTAGGAGTGGCACCCGGCGACAGAGGCCCGGGTCGAGGTGGCGTGCCACCCCGGCCCGGGCCTCCCGGCGTGCGGTACCGCTAGCCGCCCATGAGCAGTGCGGTACCGCTACCGCCCATGCGCACCCGGACGCCCTCGGAACCGTCGCCGTAGTGGAGGACGTGGACGTCTGCGGTCGTCCCGCTACCCGTCGACGACGTCCTGAACGTCCCCGTCGCGACGTACGTGTTGCCGGTCACGTCGTTGTTCCCGGTCGGCTGGAGGAGCTGCGCGACCGACATCGGCACCAGGTCCGGCGAGGCCACGGCCGGACCGAAGTACTCCACGAAGTTCGACATCGAGCCGACGGCCGACCTGCCCAGCGGCGCGCGCAGGCTGCCGATCACCTGCTCGCCCGTGTCGCTCGGGAAGGTCGAGCCGACGGACGCGGTCCACCAGTACTCGCCGGTCGCGATATCCACGTCCTGGCGCGTGAGCCGGAGGCGGTAGCGGCGGAAGCCCGACTCGAACGGGTACGGCAGCCGGCAGCTCAGGCCATTGCCCTCCCCGGTGAAGTGCCCGCAGTTGACGCCGCTGGACGCGGTGGCGTTCCGGATCGAGAAGATCGCGGTCTCGCCGACCGTGCCGTCGAAGCGTTCGCCGTCGATCTGGAGGCCGAGGTAGCCACCGCCCCCGCCGGTGGTCCAGGTGAAGCTGTTCGCCCAGAACGTCTGCGGCGCCTTGTCGTCGACGACGAGCTCCTGGTCGAGGTTCGTCATCGCGAGCCCGACCGGGCCGAACGACCAGTTCACGCCGACCTTCGCGTTCTGCTGCTGCCCGAGCGCCGCGCCACCGGGGTAGCTCACCTTGCCGTACGCGTAGCGCTGGTGGGTGCCGGAGACCGCGATGTAGCCGCCACCGTCCTGCGTGACGCTGACGCCGGTGATGCCGCCGGTGAACCCCTGCGGGTCGCCGCGGGACGGGACGTTTAACCCGGAGACCTGACCGTAGCTGGAGATCGCGAGGTAGCCCTCGCCCGAGCTCGTCACCGCGAGGTCGACGATGTCGCCGGAGAACCCGACCGGCTCGCCGTGCCACGGCACGTTGAACGTGAAGATGTGCCCGCGCGCGCTGCCGACGACGTACCCCTCGCCGTCCGGCCGCACCGCGACGGCGGTGATCGGGTCGGTGCCGCCGAAGCCGGAGAGGCCGCCCTGGTAACGGACGGAGCCGAACGCGTAGACGGCGCCCGTCGTGGTCACGGCGACGTACCCCTTGCCGTCCTGCGTGGCGGAGACATCCGCGACGTCGCCGGGGAAGTTCACGACGTTGCCGCGGTGGACGACGTTGCCGAACGCGTAGACCTGGCCGCGGCTCGAGATGGCGACGTACCCGCCGCCGTCGCGGGTGACCGAGATGTCGACGATGCTCCCGGAGAACCCGGCCGGGTTGCCGAGCCACGGCACCGAGCCGTACGTGCTGACGATGCCGTCGTCGGTGACGGTGGCGTAGCCGGTGCCGTCGTTGGTGACGCTGATGCCGGTCGCGACGCCGGCGGCGTGCGCCGGCGTCGCCGGCAGCACCGCGAGCGACGCGAGGACGGTGGCCGCGGTGACCGCGGCCCTGGCGAAGCGCAGGGCGATGCGCATGGTGGAGGCCCCTCCCCAGCCGCCCCGCGTCCGTCGCGGGGCGCTCCGCGCGGCTCGGACGCGTGCGCGGTCACACCTTTTTCGACCTCGTGACCGGCGGCCCTGCCGCGGGGGCATCCGACGACTTCCGGCAAACACCCCTCGCGCCGTCCTCCCTCCCGGCAGACTCGGACGACAGAGGCGAGGGGGGTGCGGTGGGCATCACGTTGCCGTTCCCGGCCGACCGGTCGGTGGGCGAGCTCCAGCGGTACGACGAGGCGAACGGCCGGTGGCGGCCGTGCGGCCGGGCGCGCGGCGACGTCGTCGTCGCGGACGACGCGCGGCTCGGTCTGGTCGCCGAACGCCGCCGCGCGACCTCGCTCGCGTTCCTCGACCCGCTGCCGGTGGCGCCGTTCGCGCGGCTCGGCACCGGCGGCGTCCCGCTGCGCGAGGGCGACGCCGCGCGGCTGGCGCGGTTCTGCTGGCTCGGCGAGCTGGACCTCGACGGCAGCGGCGTCGCCGACGACGACGTGGCGGCGTTGCGGCCGCTGGTGAACCTCGTGGAGCTGCGGCTCGGTGGGGCCCGCGCCGGCGACGACGCGCTCGCCTCGCTCGACTTCCCGCTGCTGCGCCGGCTCGACCTGGACCACTCGAACGTCGAGCACGGCATCGCGTACCTGACCCGGCTGCCCCGGCTGGAGCTGCTCGACCTGGCCGGCACCGCCGTCAGCAAGGCGTCGCTGCACGCGCTCGCCGACCTGCCGCGGCTGCACTGGGTGGCGCTCGCGTACGCGCAGATGCGGCCCGAGTCGCTCGTCGCGCTGGGCCGGGTGCCAGGCCTGCGCGAGGTGTTCCTCAACGGCCTCCCGCTCGACGCCGGCGTGCTCGCCGCGCTGGGGGGGCTGGCGACGTTGCGGCTGCTCGACCTCTCCGGCACCGACGTGACCAGCGCCGCCGTGACGCGGCTCGCCGCCGCGCCGGCGCTGGTGAAGCTGCGGCTGTCCGCGACCGGCGTCGACGACACCGCGCTGCCGTGGCTGGAGCCGGTGCAGACGCTGGAGTCGTTGTGGCTGGACGACGCGGACGTGAGCGACGAGGGCGTCGCGTCGGTGGCCGCGCTGCGCGGGCTGCGCGAGGTCGTGCTCGACGGCACCCGCGTGACCGCCGGGGGCGTGCGCGCGCTCGCGGCGCTGCCGTCGTTGCGGCGGCTGGACCTGGCCCGCACCGGCCTCGGCGACGAGGTCGTGCCGGCGCTGCTCGGGCTGCCGGCGCTGGCCGAGGTGGACCTGACCGGCACCGCCCTGACCGACGCCGGGCTGGCGGCGCTCGCCGCGCACCCGGTGCTGCGTTCGGTGCGGGTGGCGGGGACGGCGGTGACCCGGCGCGGCATCCGCGACCTGCTCGCGACCGTGCCGGAGATGGCGTTGCCGGACCTGGGGCTGGCGCCGGAGGTCGACGTGCCGGAGCAGGCGGCGGCGAGCGAACCCGCCGCGTCGGAGCGTTCCCGGCCCTAGGCCACGGCCACGACCCGGGCGGCGCGCTGGGCGGGGACGAGGTCGGCGACGTCGCGGTCGCGGCGGGTCGCGGGGCAGTCGCCGGCGGCGTCGAGCAGCTCCGGGAGCTCCCGGCCGTAGCAGCGGGCGAGGACGCCGGCGTGCCCGCCGAGCTCGTGCCGCCAGGCGTGCATCCGCAGGAGGCGCAGCCGCTGCCAGCCGCCCTCGCGAACGACACCGGTGATGCGGGCCAGCGCGCCGTCGACGGCCGCGACGGCGCTCTCCACGGCCCGCGCGTCGGCGGCCGGGTCGGTACGCTCGGCCGGCCACGACCCCGGCCCGAGGCCGCTCACCTCGACGAACCCGGCCGTCAGCGGCAACGACCGCCCGTCCCACACCGGCGGGTAGACGAACAGGTGGCCGTCGACCGGCTCGCAGTCGGCGCTGGTGACGCTCGCGACGGCCGCGGGGGTGCCGGCGCCGCCGACGAGCAGCAGCACGTCGCGGCGGACCGCGGCGTCGCCGGCGAGGACGTCGAGCGCGAGCGCGAACCACGCGTCGAGCTCGCGGAGGAGGGGGCACGGCTGCTCGTTCATGGTCATGGTGTCGGCGGCCGCGACCGCGGCGGCGCAGCCCCGGTCGGGGGACCACGAACGGGTCAGGCGGAACGCCGGAGCGCGCGTTGCGCCGTCCGGCTCAGCCGCCTTCGCCTTCCGTCAGCATCGTGACCAGGCGCGGGTCGCCGCTCGTCTCCACGGCGACGCCGCGGCCCCACAGCGCGAGCAGCAGGTCGCTCGCGCTGCCGCGCAGCGTCGCGCCGGCGTCGGTGGCGCCGTTGCGCACGACCTCCGCGCGGTCCGGGTGGAACGTCGCGTGCCAGGTGTCGCCGGTGTCCGTCGCGACGAGGGCCGCCGTCCCGGAGAGGCCGTCGACCGGCGTCTGGGCCAGGTAGACCGGGAGGAACACGCCGAGCATCTCGTCCACGCCGTCCGCCGCCAGCTCCGGCTCGACAGGGCGTGCGTCACCGGCCGCGAGCTGCGCGTCCCAGCGGTGCACCGCCGTCTCCTGCGCCATCCGGCGGCACCAGAACGCGACGGTGAGGTCCTCGCCGGACCAGTTCCAGCAGCGGGTGTCCGGCGCCTCGTTCGTCAGCGTCTCGACCAGCTCGGCGAGCGCCTGCTCGTACGCCTCCGGCGAGCCGTCCGGCAGGTCGACCTCGGTCTCGTCGACCTCCGCGTCGGCGTGCGTCGACACGATGCGGGTGACCCAGCGGTAGGCGTGGGTGGTGTGCCGGACCAGCCGCATGACGTCCCACGCCGGGCAGGACGGCACGGGCGTGTCCGGCGCGGCGGCGCGCGCGGCCGCGGCCAGCGCGGCGGCCTCGTGCCGCAGCGCGGCGAGGTGGCGTTCGCGGTCCATGACGGTCTCCCTACGCCGGGCCGAGGAGGCGGGCGAACGTCGCGGCGTCGACGTTGCCGCCGGTCGCGACGCAGACGACGTTGGCGCCCTTGTCGATGCCAGCCGCGCCGGTGAGGAGGGCGGCGACGCCGGCCGCGCCGGCGGGCTCCACGGCGAGCTTGGTGCGTTCGATGGTGAGGCGCATCGCCTCGACGATCGCGTCGTCGGGGACGGTGACGACGCGGTCGACGTGCTCGCGCACGGCGGCGAGGGTGTGCACGCCGGCGAACGGCGCGTTCAGCCCGTCGGCGAGGCTCGCCGGCACGACGTCGACGGGCGCGCCGGCGGCGAGCGCCCGCGTCATCGCGTCGGCGTTCTCCGGCTCGACGCCGATCACGGTGGCGTGCGGGTTGACCGCCTTGACGGCCGTCGCGATGCCGGCGATCAGGCCACCGCCGCCGACCTGCACGACCACGACGTCCGCGTCCGGCACGTCCTCCGCGATCTCCAGCCCGACCGTGCCGGCACCCGCGATGACGGCCGGGTCGTCGAACGGGTGCACCAGCGTCCGGCCGGTGCGTTCGCGGATCTCCGTCACCGCCTCCAGCAGCGCGCCCGCGGTCTGCACGACCTCGCCGCCGTACGCCTTCACCGCCGCGACCTTGCCGGGGTTCGCGTGCGCCGGCATCACGACCACCGCGGTCGTACCGGCGCCGCGGGCGGCGTACGCGAGGGCGGCGGCGTGGTTGCCCGCCGACAGCGTGACCAGCCCCCGCGCGACCTCCTCCGGGGGCAGCGAGAGGACGGCGTTGAAGACGCCCCTGACCTTGAACGAGCCCGTCTTCTGGAACAGCTCCGCCTTCAGGTGCAGCCGCACGCCCGCCAGCGCGCCCAGCGAGGTCGCGGACATCGTCGGGGTGCGGTGGACGTGCGGCGCGATCCGCGCGGCGGCGGCGCGGACGTCGTCGAGGGTCGGCATGGGTCCAGCATCCCGGGTGGCCGCGCGCGCGGCGAACCGGCACACTCGTCCCCTCCACGCTTTTCCGACGAAGGGGTGCGTTCCGTGTCGCTGCACGACATCAAGGTCGAGACGCTCTCGGGCGAGGTCACGACGCTGGGCGAGTTCGCGGGCAAGGCCCTGCTGATCGTCAACGTCGCGTCCAAGTGCGGGCTGACGCCGCAGTACACGGGCCTCGAGGCGCTGCACGAGGAGCTCGCGCCGCGCGGCTTCTCCGTCGTCGGCGTGCCGTGCAACCAGTTCCGCGGCCAGGAGCCGGGGACCGCCGAGGAGATCCAGGAGTTCTGCTCCACGACGTACGGCGTGACGTTCCCGCTGCTCGCCAAGACCGACGTGCTCGGCCCGGAGCAGCACCCGCTCTACGCCGCGCTCACGGCGTACCCGGCCGGCGACGACCAGGGGCCGGACGTCATCTGGAACTTCGAGAAGTTCCTCGTCTCCCCGGCCGGCGAGGTCGTCGGCCGCTTCCGCCCCGGCGTCACCCCCGAGGACCCGGAGCTGCGCGCGGCGATCGAGGCCGTGCTGCCCGCGTAGCGCGTTACGGCCGGGGCGTCAGGTCCAGGTCCGGCGGCGGCGTGTCCGGCGTCCTGTACACGAGGTAGCCCTTCCCGAACTCCTCGTGCCAGTGGTTGACGCGGTCGACCAGGTGGTCCCAGGCGCTGGCGAACGCGCTCTCGTCCCGCGCCGCGATCGCGTCGCGCACCGGCGCGTAGTCGACGGTAAGGAACTCCTCCATCGCCGCCGCGTACTTCGGGCGGCTGAACGCGCTCTCCCGCAGGTGCTTGCCGAGCGTGCGGCAGAAGTAGCCGGCCGCCGGCCAGTTCCCGGCGGTCGCCGCGAAGTAGAGGCGGCGGGCCCGCTCGGCGATCTCCGCCATCAGCCGGTCCATGCCCGGCTGGCTGCGGGCGAGCTCGTTGAGCGTCATCGTGCGCTTGCCGTTGTCGACGACGATCCGGTCGGCGTCCATGGCTCCGGAGCGTACGTCGCCCCGTCCCGGCGACACGCCGCCGGGGGTGCTCGCCGTTTTTGTCACACCCCCGTTGCACAGTGGTCGAGTCGGTCGGAACGGCCTCTGGAGGAGCAGCGATGGGTGACACCCGGTGGTGCGGCGGCTGCGTGGCGGAGACCGCGTTCGAGCGGTTCGACTGCGCGGAGCACGAGGGGGACTGCGTCGAGCTGGTCTGCGTCCGGTGCGGCGCGGGCGTGGAGCTGGCGCCGGTGCAGGTGATGGGAAAGGTGGCGGTGCGCGTCTCGACGGCGGCGTAGGCGGCTCCAGCCGTGCGCCGCTCGCCAAGAGCAGCCGAGCCCGGTGCCTGATTTGACGGCGATGTTACTTTTGTCTTTTTACTAACGAGGGAAAAACATGTCTCGAATTCTTCTCACGGCCGTGGGCGTCGCCGCGGCTCTCGCGGTGCCGGTCGGCAGTGCCCACGCGGACACCTGCGTGGTCACCCCGACGACCGGGACGACGGCGAGCGTCTGCGTCGCGTCCGAGGGCCTCGCGCCGGTCCCGGGCGGCTACACCACCGCGAGCCGGGTCTCCGTTTCGGTCAACGGCACGACGGTCACCCTCTGCATCGCGCGGACGACGGTGTCGACCAGCGGCGTCTACCACGACCCGCGCACCGTGTACGCCTGCTGACAGCGCGCCTGTCGGCCGGAACGGCGGGGCGGGCTCGCGCGTAGCGGGCGCGTCGAGGCGGCGGCGCGCGCTACGGCCCGGGCGCGACCTCCGGCCACGCCACGGTGAGCTCGCCGAGGCGCCAGCGGGCCGGGTTCCGCGCCACGCGGTGCCCGTCGGCGGCCAGGGCGGCGGCCGCGTCGGCCCACCGCTGGCGCGGCGGCAGGCCCGCGGTGCGCTGCCAGGCGCGGTCCCACACGCCGAGGAAGGCGTGCACGCGTTCGCCGGGCACGTTGCGGTGGATGAGCGCCTTCGGGAGCCGTTCGGCGAGCGCCGACGGCCGCTCCAGCTCCTCCACGCGCGCCGCGAACGTCACCGTGCGCGGCCCGCGCTCGTCCAGCGCCACCCAGACCGCGCGCCGCCCGACCTCGTCGCAGGTGCCCTCCACCAGCACGCCGTCGTCGGCGAGCTGCGCGCGCAGCAACGCCCACGCCTCGGCGGCGGCGGGCTCGTCGTACTGGCGCAGCACGTTCATCGCCCGCACGACCACCGGCCGGCGCCCGGCCAGCGGCAGGTTGAACCCGCCCCGCACGAACGACAGCCGCTCCCGCGCGTACGGCAACGCGGCCTCGACGCGTTCCCGCACGATCTCCACGCCGACCACCTCGACGTCCGGCCGGACCTCGCCGAGGCGGTCGGCGAGCTCGATCGTCGTCACCGGGTGGCGGCCGTACCCGAGATCGACGACGAGCGGGTCGGGGGCGCGGCGCAGGCGGGCGCCGTGCAGGGCGAGCAGCCAGCGGTCGACGCGGCGCAGGCGGTTCGGGTGCGTCGTCCCGCGCGTCTCGTCGCCCACGGGGCGGGTGGCCGGCGGCGGGTGGCGGGGCCCGCCGCCACGGTTCACGCGGCTCCTCCCCCGGCCGGGGGCGGCGCGGCCTCGCCCGCACCACCCTGACCGGCGCCGCCCGCAGCAGGGCCCGCGCCGCCCGCGCCGCCCGCGCCCCGAGCGCCGCCCGGCGCGACGGCCGCCGTCGCCGGGAAACGGCCCGGCATCCCGCGCGCCTGCCACGACGCCACCAGGTCCGCCACCTGCCGCACCCCGGTCAAGTGCACCAGCCGCCCCGCCCCCAGCACGCGCGGCACCGCCGCGACGCGCGGCCACGGGCGGGTCAGGCAGCGTTCGATCGACGCGGCGACCCACTCCGGCGGGAACCCGCCGAACCGGTTCTCCGCCGCCCCCGGCAACGGCTCGAACCCCTTCGACCGCGGCAGCCACTCGGTCTTGATCGGCCCGGGCAGCACCAGGTGCACGCGCACGCCGCGCCCGCGCACCTCGCGGCGCAGCGCGTCGGTGAAGCCGTTGACCGCCGACTTGGTGGAGCAGTACACGGTGAACGGCGGGAACGACACGTAGCCCGCCATGGACGACACGTTGACGATGTCGCCGGAACGCCGCGCCAGCATCGACGGCAGGACGCGGCGGCAGAGGTCGGCGAGGCCCACGACGTTGACGGCGTAGAGGTACTCGAGGCGTTCCGCCGGCATGTCCTCGAGGAGGCCCTCCCAGCCGAGGCCGGCGTTGTTGACCAGCGCGTCGACGCGGCCGTGCCGCGCGAGCACGCCGTCGATCAGCGCCGCGCGGTCGGCGGCGACCGCGACGTCGCAGCGCACCGGCTCGACGCCGGGCACCTCGGCGGCGAGGCGTTCCAGCCGGGCGAGGTCGCGCGCGGCGCCGACGACGGTGGCGCCGTGCCGCGCCAGCCGCACGGCGGTGTCGCGCCCGATCCCGGCGCTGGCGCCGGTGACGACGACCACGCGTCCGTTCACTCGTCCCATGCCCCGACCCTCCCATGCGCGCGGAGGGATCTCGCCAGGCGTTCGTAGTCCTGTGGACGGTTGTAGACGGCTGTGGAAACTCGGACCCACCCGCGCCCGCGCCACACCATGCCGCCGACCTCGACCCGGTCGTCGTGCCACAGCGCGTCGCGCAACGCCTCCGCCTCCGCGCCGGACGCGAGGCCGGCGTCGAGCAGCACCATCCGCTCGTGCCGCGCCGGGTCGACCGGCCGCGGCAGCCCGGTCAGCGCCGCGCCCCACGCGGCCAGGTCGCGGCAGTACGCCGGCAGCGCCGGCCCCAGCGACGCGAGCAGCGCGATCGCCGCCGGCGCGACCAACCACGCCGTCGGGTCGTGGGTGCCGACCCAGTCGAACTCCCGCGCGTACCCCTGGCCGTAGCCGTGCGACGGCACCAGCGGGTGCGTCCGGTCGCGCCACGCCGCCCGCGTCCAGAGGACGGCGGCGCCGCGCGGCGTGCAGCACCACTTGTGCAGGTTGCCGGTCCACCAGTCGGGATCGAGCGCGCGCAGGTCCACCGGCAGGTGCCCCGGCGCGTGCGCCGCGTCCACCACACACGGCACGCCGCGCGCGCGGCACCCCGCGACCAGCGCCTCGAACGGCATCCGCACCGCGGTCGCGGACGCGATCGCGTCGACCACGACCAGCCGGGTGCGCTCGTCCACGGCGTCGAGCACCGGCCCGGCCAGGTCCGGTGCCGCGAGGTCCAACGCCACCACGACGACGTCCGCCCCCACCGCCCGCAACGCGATGAGCACGGCCTGGTACGCGTGGTCGGTGACGACGACGCGGTCGCCGGGCCCGATGCCGAGCGCGCGGACGACCGTCGCGACGCCGGTGCTGGCGTTCGGCACGAACGCCAGCCCGTCCGGGTCGGCGTTCAGCAGCGCGGCGACCGCGACCCGCGCCTCCCGCAGCCGCGACTCGTAGCGCCGGTAGAGGAAGTCGAACGGGTCGGCCTCCAGCAGCGCGCGCAGCCGCGCCTGCTCCTCGAGCACCGGCCGCGGCGCCGCGCCGAACGCCCCGTGGTTGACGTAGGCGACCGACGGGTCGAGCGCCCACAGCGACCGCACCGCGTCGTGGTCGCCGGGCCAGACCGGCGGGTCGGCGGTCACGGGGCGCCCGCGGCGTAGCGGCCGGCCAGGTCGGGGTCGGGCTCGTCCACGTACGCGACCGGGTTGGCGGCGTCGCGGTCGAGGTGCGAGCCGGCGCCGGTCGCCGTCAGCATCGCCAGCCCCAACGCCCCGTGCTCGCCGCTGCGCCGGTACGCGACGGGCAGCCCGGTGACCGACGGCAGCACCGTGCGCCACGCGCGGTCCTCGTCGCCCGCGCCGTAGAGGAACGCCGCGCCCGGCGCCAGCACCCCCACCAACGACGAGACCGAACGCGCCGCCGACTCGTACGCGAGCCGCACCGGGTCGCTGCCCGGCGCCGCGACGGCGGCCGCCGCGACCAGCGCCGCGCGCGACCGCCCCGACCGCGCGACGAGCAGGTCGAGCGCGTCGGTGACGCCGCGCACGGGTGCCTCGTACACCTGGTACGACCGCCCGCCCGCGCGCAGCGCGACCCCCTCCGGCAACGGCCCGGCGGGCGGCGACACCGGCACCGACACGACGGCCGGCGACCCCCACGTCACCAGCGGCGCGACCGGCAGGGCGCCCGCGCCCTCGACCGCGCACGCCTCGGTCGTCGCGCCGGTGACGACGGGGATGCGCGAGCGCAGCCCGAGCCGCCGCGCGGCGGGCAGCAGCAGGTCGCCGAGCACCTCGGTCGACCCCTTCTGCGGCGGCAGCCACTCGGGGTCCACGCCGCAGGCCGCGCAGACCGCCGCGTCGAGCGTCCCGTCGGCCGCGAAGAAACCCGTCCCCGAGGCATACGTCGGGTCGCTCGCCAGCCGCCCGGTCAGCAACGACGCCACGAAGTCGCGCGTCCCCGCGACCCACCCGACCCGGTCCGGAGCGGAAGCCGCCAGCCGCGCCGGCACCGACGCCGCGTCGAGCGGCACGCCGGTCCGCTGCCGCACCGCCTCGAAGCCGCCCGCGCGCTCCGCGACACCGGCATCGCCGGACGCAACCGGCAGCGACACCGGCCCCAACGGCTCCCCGTCGCGCGCCAGCAACAGGTACGCGCCGGCCGCGCCCGAGCAGCCGACCGCCTCGACCTCGACCAGGTCCGCCGCCAGCCCAGCGACCGCCGCCTCAACCCCGGCCCACAGGTCCCGCGCCCCACACGAAACAGGCAACGGCGCCCGCGCCACCGACACCAGCCCGTCGCCGGACCAGACCGCGGCGGTGACCGCCGCCGTACCGGCGTCGAGCGCGAGCCAGGTCACCGGTCGCACACGACCTTGCCGAGCGCGGAGAAGTCCTCGCGCCCGTACCCCGCGTCGCTCGCCTCGCGCAGCGTCTCGCGCACCAGCGCCGTCGTGTCCAGCCGCACCCCGGCACGTGCGGCGTAGGCGAGCGCCAGGTCGAGGTCCTTGAGCATCAGGTCGGTCATGAAGCCTGGCCGCCAGCCGTTCGACGCGGGCGCGTCCGGCTGCACCCCCTCGAACGGCACCCGCGTCCGCACCGCGGTGCAGTCGCCGGTCGAGTGCAGCAGCACCTCCAGCGTCTTGCCGAGGTCGGCGCCGCTGCGCGCGGCGAGCGTGAACGCCTCCGCCGTCGCCTGCATCTGCGCCGCGTAGAGCAGGTTGTTGCAGAGCTTCACGACCTGCCCCATGCCGGGGCCGCCGACGTGCACGATCAGCCGGGAGAACGCGTCGAGCACCGGCCGCACCGAGTCCAGCACCGCCGCGTCGCCGCCGACCATCAGCGTCAGCGTGCCGTTCTCCGCGCCGACCGAGCCCCCGGACACCGGCGCGTCCAGGTACGCCGCGCCCGCCTCGGCGACCCGCTCGTGCTGGGCGCGTTCGGCGTCGGGGTCGATGGTCGAGCAGTCGACGACCGTCAGGCCCGGCCGCAACGCCGGCGCCATCGCGTCGACCACCGCCGCGACGTCCGGCGACGACGGCACGCAGAGAACGACGACCGACGACGCCTCCGCGACGCCGCGCGCCGACCCGCCGTCGACAGCCCCGAACGCCACCGCGTCGGCGACCGGGCCCGGCGACCGCGACGCGACGGTCACGCGGTGCCCCGCGGTGACGAGGTGGCGCGCCATGGGCAGCCCCATGACGCCGAGCCCGACGAAGCCGACGTCCACGCCCCCACCCAACACCACCCGGGTCGCCGCCCGCAGGATGATCGGGCGCGTGACGTACCTGGTCCGGCCCGGGCGCGCGGACGAGGTCGCGCGGTACCGCGCGATCGAGGTCGCCGCCGGCGCGGCGTTCCGCGACGCCGGGATGCCGGAGGTCGCCGCCGACGAGCCGCCGCTGGAGGCCGCCCTGCTCGGCTACGTGCGCGCGGGCCGCGCCTGGGCCGTCGCCGACGACGGCGGCGAACCCGCTGGGTACCTGCTGCTCGACGTCCTCGACGCCGCCGACGCGCACGTCGAGCAGGTGTCCGTGCTGCCGTCCTGCCGCGGGCTGGGCCTCGGCGCGCGGCTGCTCGACGCCGCCGCCGCGTGGGCGCGCGAGCGCGGGTACCGCCGGCTCACGCTGACGACGTTCGCGGACGTCCCGTGGAACGCGCCGTACTACGCGCGGCTCGGCTTCCGCACCGTCCCGGACGAGGCGCTGACCGAGCCGCTGCGCGCGGTCCGGCGGCGCGAGGCAGAGCACGGCCTGGACCGCTGGCCGCGCGTCGTCATGGCGCGTGACCTGGACCGCTAACGCGCCACCGGCAGCCGCACCGACGACGCGCCCCGGCCCAGGTAGAGCGTGACGACCCCGCCCGCCTCCGACTCCAGGCTGCCGCCGTCGCTCGCCGAGAACGTGAACCGCAGCCGGTGCCCCTTCGCCACGACGTAGTCGGTGTAGAGCGACGGGAACCGCGACACCACCGGCGTCCCCGGCGTCAACGGCGTGCCGGCCGCCGGCGTGGACGGCCCGCGCGGGCGCACCGACGCGCGCGACATCGCCTGCAGCCAGGCGTAGGTCACCGTCAGCACGCCGCGGTCGTCGCCGTCGTAGAGGTCGTCGTCCGGCTTGTCGGCGACGCCCGCCTCCGGCGCGAGGTCGTCGACGCGGACCGCGATGTTCGTGTCCGGCCCGGCCGCCGCGTACTTCAGCGCCAGCTCGATCTGCCCGGACAGCCGCGTCGCGCGGGCGAACGGCGCCGTCACGAACGCCTGCTGCTCCGGCGCCCCCGCGCCCGCGGCGTTGTCCGCCCAGGTCACCGTCGACGCCTCGCCGTACGGCTTGGTGCCCAGCGCCGACGACGCGCCCGGGTAGAGCACCAGGTCCGACCGCGAGGCCGGCCACGACGAGCCGGCCGACCAGCGGCCGTCCGCGCGCTGCACCTCGACCCGCGGCGCGAGCGCGCCGGCCGGAACCCGCTTGAGGTACTGCAGGAACCACCGGTGCGTGCCCTCGACGAACTTGTCCGCGAACGGGTGCGGCAGCAGGTGCCCGCCCGCCGAGCAGGTCTTGCCGGTCGGGCAGCGCGGGTCGGCGTGGTCGGCGTTCATCAGCCAGAGCTTCTTCGGCACCGACGGCGGCAGCGACAGCCACATGTTGCCGACGTTGAGCGTCTTGACGTTGAAGTCGAACAGGCCGTGCACGAAGAACACCGCCGCCCGCACGCGCTTCGCGTCCTTGCGGAAGTCGCGCTCCGCCCAGAACGCGCTCCCCGCGTCCTGGTACGGCCCGGCATACCCCGCGTCGGCGGCCAGCCCGAACGACGCCACGCACGCCTTGCGCTCCGCGAGGTGCGCCGCGTAGAGCGTGTCGGCGGTGCCGGAGTTCGGGGTGTCGGCGGCGGCGAACGCCGCCGTGAACTCCGCGGGCGTCAGCCGGTGCGACGAGAGCTGCACGCCGTTGACGAAGTGGTAGTCGTACCAGGCGTCGATCGCGCGGATCGGGATGACCGCGGCGAGCGCGTCCTTGTGCCGCCCCGAGATCGGCGCCTCCGCGGCTGCGCCCATCGCGACCGTGCCGTCGTACGAGCCGCCGGTCATGCCGACGCGGCCGTTGCTCCACGGGCGCTCGGCCAGCCAGTCCACGACGTCGACCGCGTCGAGGACCTCGTCGCGGTCGCCGTAGGCCTGGCAGCCGCTCGTGTTGCGGGTGCCGCGCAGGTCCATCGCCGCGAACGCGTAGCCGCGCGGCACGAAGTACTCGTCGTACCACTCCGGGAACGCCGTCTGGTGCGCGGCGCAGGTGCTCAGGACCGGCACGCCCGGCGACCCCGGCAGCCCGCCCGGCGGCGACTGCGTCGGGGTCTTGCACTCCTCGTGGTAGCCGCGGCCGAGGGTGTTGAAGTACGGCGACGGCATGAGGATCGTCGGCACGCGCACGCCCTTCGGGGTGCGCGGGCGGATCAGGTCGACCCAGATCTGGTTCACGCCGTCGCGGCTCGGCACCTGGACGTGCTCGACCACGGCCTTCGCGTACGAGTACCGCACCGGGTCGAGACGGTCGAGGTCCGGCAGCCCGGGCGTCTGGCGCGGCGTCGTCGCGTCGAACCGGTCCGCGACGCGCGTACCCTTCGCGGCAGGAACGGCGGCCGAGGCGGTCGCCGCGAGCAGGACCGCGAGGCCGGCTGTGGCGAGGGAGCGAAGGGGGCGCACCCCACGCAGTTCGCCACCACGGACCGGCGGCCCTGCCGGACAACGGGAGCGGACGATGCGGCGGACCAGGCTGGCGGCGGTGGCGGCGGCGGCGCTCGCGGTGGGCGGCACGGTCCTGGGCACGCGGGCGGCGCCCGCGGCGGTGGCCGCGACGTCGGGGACGCCCACGTTCACCGCGCCGATCCGCTCCGACAAGCCGGGCGTGCAGAACACCCCGACCGAGCCGGCGATCATCTCCGACGCCGCCGGCCGCCGGTACGTCGCCAACCAGCTCGACAGCGAGCTCGCCGTCACCACCGACGGCGGCCGCACCTGGCGGTACCCGCACGGCATGGACGTGCTCGCGCAGAACGTCACCGGGTGCGACGTCACGCAGCTCATCGGGGACGTCGAGCTCACCGCCGACGCCGGCGGGCGGACGTACTTCTCGACCCTCGGCATCGTCTCCGGCGGCACCGCCGACAACGGCATCCAGCCGCTCGTGGCCTACAGCGACGACGGGTTCCACACCTGGACCACGCTCTGCGCGGCGCACCAGCCGTTCCTCACCGACCGGCAGTGGCTGGCGCAGTACTCGCCGCCCGGCACGCCGTCGGACGAGACGTTGCTCTACATGACCTACCACGACTTCGGCCCGGACACGATGTGGGTCAACCGCTCCACCGACGGCGGCAAGTCGTGGGAGCTGCCGCAGCCGGTCATCACCGACCCGGAGGCGATCGCGTCGAGCGGCTGCGACACCGTCCCCGGCGGCATCGCGGTCGACCCGCGCAACGGCTGGACCTACATCTCCTGGGTGGCCGGCCCGCATCCGGTCAACAACGCCGCCACCGGCTGCAACTACACGCAGGGCACGATCTTCAACAAGCTCTACGTCGCGTTCTCCAAGGACAGCGGCGTGACGTGGAGCAACGTCAAGGCGTTCGAGGGCCTCGACAACACCACCGAGAGCCCGAACGACCTCTCCGAGATCTTCAGCAACCTCAGCGTCGACCGGGCCGGCAACGTCTACGTCGCGTACCCGGCGTTCCTCGACGGCGAGTACGGCATCTACTACCAGTGGGCGCCGCCGTCGGACACCGGCGCCCTCCAGTTCAGCGCGCCGGTGAAGGTGAGCGGCGCCGACGTGCACACGGCGTACTACCCGCGCATGGTCGCCGGCGACGACGGCCGGATCGGCCTGATCTACCTCGGTTCGCCGTTCAAGAACGTCCCCGCCACCGCGACGAACAAGGCGACCTACACCGGCGACACCGGCGACAACACGCCGAACTGCTCGCCCGAGGTCACCGACCCCGGCAACCACGGCGCCCGCTTCCTCGGCAAGCCGTGCATGCTGCCCGCGGACACGCCCTGGTACCTCTACCAGGCCACCTCGCTGAACGCGACGTCGGCGGGCGCGTCGTTCGTCACGCAGAAGATGCGGCCGGACCCGGTGCACGTCGGCGACATCTGCACGCTCGGCATCTTCTGCCTCGACGGCGACAACCGGGACCTCGCCGACGTCAACGACATCAAGATCGACGCCACCGGCGGCATGCAGCTCGCCTACACCTGGGAGGCAGCCGACCGCAGCCGCAACGAGATCGTCTTCCAGTGCCAGACCGGTGGTCCCGGCCTCTACGCGAACGTCGCCGTCACGTCGTGCCAGAGCGGCGCCGCGCAGCCGGTGACCAAGCCGCCGGTGGTCAAGCCCCCGGTCGTGCGGCCGCCGGTGACCAAGCCGCCGGTCGCGAAGCCGACGATCCCGACGACCGGTGCCCCCGGCTGGCTCGGCCTGGCCGGCGCGCTGGCGGCGGGCGGGGCGCTCCTGCTCGCCCGGCGCCGCCGCGCGGCCTAGGAGTCGCCGACCCGCTCCAGCGTCGCGGACAGGTGCGACTGGAGCGGCAGGCCCACGGCGGCCATGTCCACGGCGTACATCAGCCGCCCTTCGACCAGGCCGTAGAGCCGGGTCAGCGCGGTGACCTCCTTCGCGCTGGTCGTGCGCGCGACGAGGTCGGTGGCCAGGTCGATGCGGTGACCGGCGACGGTGCCGTAGTAGATCTCCACCACGCCGGTCGGGTGCGCCAGCAGCACCTCGACGCCGCCGTCGGGGCGCGGCCGCCAGTACCCGGTCTCGGAGTGCAACGGCCGCCCGTCGTCCAGGCTCCACGTCCGCTGCGTGTACGACAGGAACGGCTTGCCGTTGTGCGCGAAGACGACCTCCTCGCCGTACCCGAACGACTCCATCGTCGGGTACCCGCCGACCCCCTCGCCGCGCCAGCGGCCCAGGAGGAACGCGAGCGGGGCGAGGTCGCCGTGCGGCGCGTGCGCGTCGTCCATCAGCGGGTCGCGCGGCGCCGCACGGCGGCGGCCGCGACCAGGCAGGCGCCGGCGGCGAGCGCGAGCAGCCCCGCGTCGGTGCCGGTCGCCGGCATCCCCGACCCGCCGGACCCGGAGCCGCCGGAGCCGCCGGTGCCGCTGCCGGAGCCGCCGCCCGTGCCGCCGGTGCCCGTCGGCGGCGTCACCGCCGTCGGCACCTCCTTGGCGAACGTCACGTCGTGGCGGTCCTCGCCGTTGTCGCTGAACACCACGGCCGCGAGGCCGTCGGCGGTCGTCGCGACCTTGAAGAAGTCCAGCAGCGAACGGTCGTCCGACGTGCCCGGCACGACGCCGCAGAGGATGCCGAACGTGCAGATGCCGCCCTCGTGCATGACGTGGTCGCTGGCCGTGCCGAGCCGGCGGACCGGCGTGCCGTCGGCGAGGCCGGTGACGTGCGCGACCTGGACGACCCACTGCGCGTCGGCGGCGTCCTTGTTGTCGGAGTCGGTGTGGTACCAGGAGACGACGGCGTCGCCGGCGCGGCCGCCCGCGACCCAGCCGAACAGCGAGTTGCCGCCCTCGGGGCTGACGACGTACTCCTCGGTCCAGGTGCGGCCGAAGTCCTTCGACGCCTGGAGGAACACCCGCATCGGCTCGGTCGCGTCGTGGTTGCGGCCGGAGTAGGTGACGTAGACGGTGCCGCCCTTGTCGACGGCGGCGGCCATCCAGAAGTTGCCGTAGTTGGCGTCCGCGTAGCCGGGGTTGACGGTGATGTCCTGCCAGGTGACGCCGTAGTCGTCGCTGACCGACATCACGATCTTGCTGATCGGGATGACGGGCGGCGTCGCGCCGGTGAGCGTGTCGGCGCGGGTGATGCCGTAGACGACGTAGACGTGGCCCTTGCCGTCGCTG
The DNA here is from genome assembly GCA_035714365.1 of Mycobacteriales bacterium. GTDB lineage: Bacteria > Actinomycetota > Actinomycetes > BP-191 > BP-191 > BP-191. The sequence goes on from DASTMB010000092.1 coordinate 30,099, forward strand.
GTGATCTGGCCGATGGACGAGCCGTTGTGCGCCGACTCCACGCCGGTCTGCGGGTTGGTGTAGACGACGTGCGGCACCGCGTCGAACGTCTTGCCGGCGTCGGTCGAGCGCTTCACGAGCATGGTGCCGGTGGCGAGCTCGTGCCAGGCGACGTAGACGATCGCCTCGTCGCCCTTCCCGTCGACCCACAGCCACTCGCGGTCCGCCGACAGGTCGGTGTCGAGGAACACCCGCTGCGGGAACGTCTCGCCGCCGTCGGTCGACCGCGACACCTCGATGCCGTCGATGGTGAGGTCGCCGACGTAGACCGCGCCGTCCTCGCCCACCGCCACGTCGCTGTCCGAGCCGGGCGCGGCGCCGCGCTGCTGGTCCGCGGGCGGGCGGACCGTCGGCTTCTTCGTGAACGACCGGCCGCCGTTGCGGCTCAGCGCCCACACCGCGCCGCCGTCGCCGGGCGTCGTGACGTAGACGTTCGCGCCGTCGACGGAGAGGCCGGGCTCGCCGTAGTCGCCCTGGTAGACGGTGACGTTCTTGTCGAACTTCAACGCCGTCGAGGCGGCGGACGGCATCGCGAACGACGGCAGCGCGCACAGGGCGGCGAGCAGCGGGACGGCGCCCGCGAGGGCGCGCCGGCGGTGGTGGGGCATGGCCCCAGGGTACGCGCGGCGCGCGCCGCTCCTCGCGTCGGCGACAATGTGCTGGCGCGGTCGCCCGCCGCGCGCCCGCCGACCCGGGGGAGGTGCCGTGGCCGACGCCGTCGCGCGGTACCGCCGTGCCCTCCCGCGCCGCGTCGCGACCATCTCCGTGCACACGTCGCCGCTCGACCAGCCCGGCACCGGCGACGCCGGCGGCATGAACGTCTACGTCGTCGAGCTGTCCCGCCGGCTCGTCGCGATGGGCGTCGAGGTGGACATCTTCACGCGCACCACGAGCAGCAGCCTCGACCCGGTGGTCGAGCTGGAGCCGGGCATCGTCGTGCGCCACGTCACGGCGGGGCCGTACGAGGGGCTCGGCAAGAACGACCTGCCCGCGCAGCTCTGCGCGTTCGCCTCCGGCGTGCTCCGCGCCGAGGCCGTGCACGAGCCCGGCTGGTACGACGTCGTCCACTCGCACTACTGGCTCTCCGGGCAGGTCGGCTGGCTCGCCAAGGAGCGGTGGCGGGTGCCGCTCGTGCACTCGTTCCACACCCTCGCGAAGGTCAAGAACGCCGCGCTGGCCGAGGGCGACGACCCCGAGCCGACCGCCCGCGAGATCGGCGAGGCGCAGGTGGTCGACGCCGCCGACCGGCTCGTCGCGTCGACCGACGACGAGGCGGCGCAGCTCGTCTCCCTCTACGGCGCCGACCCGGCGCGCGTCACGACCGTCGCGCCCGGCGTCGACCTGGAGAGGTACACGCCGGGCGACCGCGCCGCCGCGAAGGCCATGCTCGGGCTGGCGCCGGAGGACGTGCTGCTGCTGTTCGTCGGGCGGATCCAGCCGCTCAAGGCGCCAGACGTGCTCGTGCGCGCCGCCGCCGCTCTCGTGGAGCGCGACCCCGCGCTGCGGTCGCGGCTCGTCGTCGCCGTCGTCGGCGGGCCGTCCGGCACCGGCACCCGCGACCCCGAACGCCTCGACGCGCTCGCCCGCTCCCTCGGCATCACCGACGTGGTCCGCCGCGAGCCGCCCGTCTCGCCGGAGCGCCTCGTCGCCTACTACCGCGCCGCCGAGGCCGTCGTCGTCCCGTCGTACAACGAGTCGTTCGGGCTGGTGGCCCTCGAGGCGCAGGCGTGCGGCACGCCGGTCGTCGCGGCCGCCGTCGGCGGGCTGCGTACCGCCGTCCGCGACGCCGAGAGCGGCGTCCTCGTCGCCGGCCACGACCCGCGCGACTACGCCGCCGTCCTCGACCGCCTCGTCCGCGACCCCGGCGAGCGCGCCCGCCTCTCCGCCGGCGCCGCCGCGCACGCGCAGGGCTTCGGCTGGGCCGCCACCGCCGCCGGGATCGTCGAGGTCTACCGCGAGGCGATCGCCGACCTCGCCGCGTCCGCCCCGGCCGTCAACGAGTGAGCGGCCTCGGCCACGTCATCGGCCGCGACCCGGCCGAGGTCGCCCGCTACGACGCGCTGGTCCGCGACGCCCTCGACGGCCTCGGCCTCGAGTACGAGCACGTCGAGACCGGCGCGTTCCTCGTCAAGCTCGCCGGGCAGCACAAGCTCGCCACCATGACCTGGCTGGTCGTCGGCGACCACACGCTGCTCGTCGAGGCGTTCTTCCTGCGCCGCCCCGAGGGCAACCACGGCGAGACCTACGCGTTCCTCCTCCAGCGCAACGCCCGCACGTACGGCGTGCACTTCTCCTGCGACCGCCTCGGCGACGTCTACCTCGTCGGCCACGTCCCGCTCGCCTCCGTCACCGCCGAGGAGGTCGACCGGCTGCTCGGCTGCGTGCTCGAGTACAGCGACGGCTCGTTCGACGCGGCGCTGCGGCTCGGCTTCGCCGAGTCGATCCGGCGCGAGGAGGAGTGGCGCGCCAGGCAGGCCGCCGAGACCGGCGCCCCCGCCCGCCCGATCTTCGGCGGCGCCCCCTAACGCTCGGCCCCGCCGCCGCCCGCCGCCGTGCCGCCCGCCGCCGGGCCGCCCGTCGCCTCGCGCAGCCGCGCGGCCAGCGCCGCGTGCCCCGCCTCGGCCGCCAGGTCCGCCGGCGTCTGCCCGCCGTCGTTGCGCGGCGCCGGGTCGGCGCCCGCCGCGAGCAGCAGGTCCACCGCCGCCTCGTCGCCGTGCTGCGCCACCGCGTGGATCGGGGTCCACCCGCCGTGCTGCGTGGCGTTCACGTCCGCACCGGCCTCGACCAGCAGCCGGACCGTCTCCAGGTCGCCACCCGCCGCCGCGCTGTGCAACGGCCGCACCGCCGACGGGTTCGCCGCCACCGCGTCGACCGGCGCGTCCCGGTCCAGCAGCAGCCGCACCGCCGCCGGGTGCCGGAAGAACGCCGCCAGGTGCAGCGGCGTGAACCCGTCCGCCGCCACCGCCCCCACCCCCGCGCCGCCCGCGCCACCCGGCGCCTCCGCACCGCCGCCCGCGCCACCCGGCGCCACCGCACCGCCGCCCGCCGCCCCCGCCGCGTCCAGCAGCGCACCCAGCCGCGCCACGTCCCCCACCGCCGCCGCCTCGAACACGTCCGCCGGCGCCCGCTCCGCCAGCACCGCGTCCCGCGCCGCGTCGTCACCCCGGTACACCGCGGCCAGCAGGTCCGACACCGTCATCGGCGCGCCTCCGTTCAGATAGTTGTATGTGCTAACTAAACTATCGGCATGGCTGCGCGCGCAAGGGCCGACGCCGAACGCGTCGCCGACCGGCTGCACTCGGCCGCGATCCACCTGCTGCGCCAGGTGCGCCGGGAGGACGTCACGACCGGGCTGTCGGCGGCGCGGCTGTCGGCGCTGTCGGTGGTGGTGTTCGGGAACATGCCGACGCTGGGACAGCTCGCCGAGGCGGAGCAGGTGTCGCCGGCGACGATCAGCCGGGTGGTGGCCGGGCTGGAGGCGGACGGGCTGGTCCGGCGGGTGCCGGTGGCCGGCGACGCGCGGTCGTACCGGCTGCGGCCGACGCCGAAGGGCACCCGGGTCATGCACCAGGGCCGGCGCCGGCGGGTGCGGCGGCTGGCGGCCGGGCTGGCCGAGCTGCCGCCGGAGGACCTTGCCACGCTCGCGGCGGCCGTGGACGTGCTGGACCGGGTGCTCGGCCGCGGTTAGCCGAGCCGGAACGCGCACCACTCGGTGTGCGCGGCGTCGGTGACCCAGACGGCGCGGACGTCGCGGTACGCGAGCGGGAGCCGGCCGCCGGCGTCGCCGCGGCCGGCGGTGAGGTGGATCGGCGTCACCGGGACGTGCCTGCCGTCGTGGGCGACCACCTCGACCAGGTAGTCGCCGTCATGGGGCCAGTCGTCGACGGTGACGAAGACGTACGCCGGGTCTCCGCCGGAGACGATGGCGGAGCCGACGCGGACGCGGGCGGTGTCGTACATCGGCCCGGCCGCCACCGGCGGGCCGCCGCGCCCGGCCCGCCCGGCGACGACGCCGCCGGCCACGAGCAGCACCGCCGCGGCGGCCACCGCCAGCGCGCGCACCCACGGCCGCACCCGCCGCCACCGCGACCGGCCGGTCCGCGCCGCCGCGGCCAGCACCCGCGCCTCGAACCCGGCCGGCGGCTCGGCCGCCGGGGCCGCCAGCCACAACGCGTCCGCGGTCCGGGCCAGCTCCTCGACGTGGAGCCGGCAGGCAGCGCAGCCGGCCAGGTGGGCGACGGCGGCGGCACGGCGTTCGCCGTCCAGCGTCCCGAGCACCAGCTCCGGCGCGGCGTCGGCGAGCTCGGCGCAGGTCACGTCGGCCGCCCTTCCGCCGCGAGCGCGTCGCGCAGCTTGAGCATCGCGGCGCGGACCCGGG
>DASTMB010000093.1 GCA_035714365.1 Mycobacteriales bacterium
CGGGGCCGTCCTGGGCGGAGTCGGTGGCGACGGCGGTGGTCGCGACGCTCGCGTCGGGGCGCGGCGCGACGGTGGTCGTGCCGGGGCCGCGCGAGCTGGACCGGGTGCGCCCGGCGCTGGCGGCGGCGTTGCCGCCGGAGGCGTTCGTGGTGCTGACGGCCGACCTCGGCCCGGCCGAACGCTACCGGCGCTGGCTCGCGGTCCGGCGCGGCGTGGCGCGCTGCGTGCTCGGCACGCTCGCGGCCGCGTGGGCGCCGGTGCGCGACCTGGGGCTGGCCGTGTGCTGGGACGACGGGGACCCGCTGCACAAGCACCGGCACGCGCCGTACCCGCACGCCCGCGACGTGCTGGCGCTGCGCGCGCACCGCGAGGGGGCGGCGTTGCTGGTGGGCGGGCACGTGCCGAGCGTCGAGGCCGCGCGGCTGGTGGAGACCGGCTGGGCGAAGCCGCTGCTCCCGCCGCGCGACGTGCTGCGCGCGGTGGCGCCGCGCGTCGAGGTCGCGGGCGGCGACGTGGAGAAGGAACGCGACCCGGCCGCCGAGTCGGCGCGGCTGCCGACGGTGGCCTGGCGCGCCGCGCGGGCGGCGCTGGCCGACGACGCGCCCGTGCTGCTCCAGGTGCCGCGCGCCGGGTACCAGCCGGCGCTCGCCTGCGCCGACTGCCGCGCGCCCGCCCGGTGCTCGGCCTGCAACGGCCCGCTGGCCCGGCCGGAGCGCGGCCCCGCGGCGTGCCGGTGGTGCGGGCGGCCGGCCGCCGACTGGTCCTGCCGCGCCTGCGGCGGGCGCGACCTGCGCGCGGTCGTGGTCGGCACGCGGCGGACGGCGGAGGAGCTGGGCCGGGCGTTCGCCGGGGTGCCGGTGCGCACGTCCGACCGGGAGTCGATCGTGCCGTCGGTGGAGGCGCGCGCGGCGCTCGTCGTCGCGACGCCGGGCGCGGAGCCGGTCGCAGAGGGCGGGTACGGCGCCGTCCTCCTCCTCGACGGCTGGGCGCTGCTCGCCCGCCCCGACCTGCGGGCGGGGGAGGACGCGCTGCGCCGGTGGACGGGCGCGGCGGCGCTCGCCCGGCCCGGCGCGCGGGTCGTCGTCATGGCCGACGCGGCGCTGCCGGTCGTGCAGGCGCTGCTGCGCTGGGACCCCGCCTGGTACGCCCGCCGCGAGCTGGCGGACCGCGCCGCCCTCGGCTTCCCGCCGGCCGTGCGGATGGCGGCGGTCGACGGCACGCCCGCCGCCGTCGCCAACCTGCTCGGCGCGACACCGTTGCCGGGCGGGGCGGACGTGCTCGGCCCGGTGCCGTACGGCGACGGCGAGCGGGCGCTGGTCCGCGTGCCGCGCGCGGACGGCCGCGCCCTCGCGGCGGCGTTGAAGACCGGTCTGGCGACGCTGTCCGCGCGCAAGAGCGGGGAGTTCGCGCGGGTCGAGCTCGACCCGTTGGTGCTCATCTAGACTGGCGGATATGCCGCTCCAGGAGATCCGCAAGCTCGGCGACCCCGTGCTGCGCACGCCCGCCGCGCCGGTGACGACGTTCGACAAGGAGCTGCGCAACCTCGTCAGCGACCTGATGGACACCATGCTCGACGCCCCCGGCGCGGGCCTGGCGGCGCCGCAGATCGGTGTCTCGCTGCGGGTGTTCACCTACGACGTCGACGGCACCCAGGGCCACCTGGTCAACCCGGTCATCGTGTCCAAGTCGGACGAGGAGCAGGACGGCGACGAGGGCTGCCTGTCGCTGCCGGGGCTGTCGTTCCCGCTCAAGCGGTCGGCCAACGTCGTGGCCGCGGGCTTCACGATGTACGGCGACCCGGTGACGGTCGAGGGCTCGGAGACGCTGGCGCGCTGCCTCCAGCACGAGACCGACCACCTCGACGGCGTGATCTTCATCGACCTGCTCGACCCGGAGACGAAGAAGGTCGCGATGAAGGCGATCCGCGAGGCCGAGTGGGCCGCGCCGCCGGTGGTGAAGGCGTCGCCGCACCCGATGTACGGCCTCGGTCGCTAAGGGGGCGACCCGCCGTGCGCGTCGTCTTCGCCGGCACCCCCGCCCCCGCGCTCCCGTCCCTGGACGCGCTGCACGCCTCCCGGCACGAGCTGGCCGCCGTCGTCACCCGCCCCGACGCGCCGGCCGGGCGCGGCCGGCGCGAGCAACGGTCGCCGGTCGCGGCGTGGGCGGACGAGCACGGCGTGCCGGTGCTCCAGCCGGCGACGCCGAAGGACCCGGCGTTCCAGGCGGCGTTGCGCGACCTGGCGCCGGACTGCTGCCCGGTCGTCGCGTACGGCGCGCTGGTCCCGCGCGCGCTGCTCGACCTGCCGCGCCACGGCTGGGTCAACCTGCACTTCTCGCTGCTGCCCGCCTGGCGCGGCGCGGCGCCCGTGCAGCACGCGATCCTGCACGGCGACGAGGTCACCGGCGCGAGCACGTTCGTGCTGGAGGAGGGGCTGGACACCGGGCCGGTGCTCGGCGTCGTCACCGAGCCGGTCGGCCCGCGCGACACCTCGGGCGACCTGCTCGGCCGGCTCGCCGAGTCGGGTGCGCGGCTGCTCGTCGCCACCCTCGACGGGCTGGAGGACGGCGAGCTGGCGGCGGTCCCGCAGCCGGCCGACGGCGTCTCGCTCGCGCCGAAGCTCACCCCCGACGACGTGCGCGTCGACTGGCGCGCGCCGTCGCTGCGCGTGGACCGGCTGGTCCGCGCGGCGACGCCCGCGCCCGGCGCGTGGACCACGCTCGACGGCGCCCGCGTCCGGCTCGGGCCGGTCGCGCGCACCGACGCCGAGCCGTTGCCGCCGGGCGCGCTGCGGGTGACGAAGAACGAGGTCCTCGCCGGCACCGCCGACCGCCCGGTCCGGCTCGGCGAGGTGCGCGCCGAGGGGAAGCGGCCGATGCCCGCCGCCGACTGGGCCCGCGGCCTGCGCCTCGCCGACGGCGCGGCGTTCGCGTGAAGGACGCCCGGCGCGTCGCCTACGACCTGCTGCGCGCGGTCGACGAGCGGGACGCGTACGCGAACCTCCTGCTGCCCACCCTCGTCACCGGCCTGGAACCGCGGGACCGGGCGTTCGCGGCCGAGCTCGGCTACGGCACGTTACGCGCGCTCGGCACGCTCGACCACGTGCTCGGCCTCTGCGCGTCGCGGCCGGTCGCCGAGATGGACCCGCCGGTACGCGACGTGCTCCGGCTCGGCGCGTACCAGCTCCTGCGCACCCGCGTCGCGCCGCACGCCGCCGTCTCCACCAGCGTCGACCTGGCCCGCACCGTCGCCGGGCCGGGCGCCGCGAAGTTCGCCAACGCCGTCCTCCGCCGCGTCGCGGGCCGCGACGGCGACCTCGGTGCCCCGCCGTACGACGAGGACCCCGCGGGGCACCTGGCGGTCACGACGGCGCACCCGCGCTGGATCGTGGCAGCGTTCCACGACGCGCTCGGCGGCGACTGGGCGGAGACCCGCCGCGCCCTCGAGGCGGACGACGCGCGGCCCGAGGTGCACCTCGTCGCCCGCCCCGGGCGGATCGCGCGCGACGGGCTGCTCGCGTCCTGCCGCGCCGCCGGGCTGGAGGCCGACGCCGGGCCGTTGAGCCCCTACGCCGTCCGCCTGAGCGGCGGCGACCCCGGCGACGTGGCCGCGGTCCGCGACGGCAGCGCCGGCGTGCAGGACGAGGGCAGCCAGGTCGCCGCGCTGACGCTCACCCGGCTGCTCGGCGAGGGCCGGCACGACGTGCTCGACCTCTGCGCCGGGCCGGGCGGCAAGGCCGCGCTGCTCGCCGGGACGCTCCCCGCCGGGCGGCTCGTCGCGAACGAGCTGCACGAGCACCGCGCCCGCCTCGTCGCCCACGGCCTCGCCGCCGCGCGCGGCGTCCCGTACGCCGTCGTCACCGGCGACGGGCGGCGCGGGCCGTGGCGCCCGGGGACGTTCGACGGCGTCCTGCTGGACGCGCCCTGCACCGGCCTGGGGGCGTTGCGGCGCCGGCCGGAGGCGCGGTGGCGCCGCCGCCCGGAGGGCGTCGCCCCGCTCGCCGCGCTGCAACGCGACCTGCTCGCCGCCGCCCTGGACGCGGTACGGCCGGGCGGCGTCGTCGTCTACGTCGTCTGCTCGCCGCACCCGGCCGAGACGACCGCCGTCGTGGCGTCCGCCGCGGGCGCCGAGCCGGTGTCCGAACCTGTCCAGCTATGGCCGCATCGCGACGCGACGGACGCGATGTTCGTGGCCGGACTACGCCGTCCGGCGCGATGATCGCGGCTAGACTCGGGGGTGACCGCCGCACCGGCCAGGCAGGGAGCAGCGTGCCCGCGAAGCTCGCACCGAGCATCCTCTCGGCGGATTTCGCGCGCCTCGCGGACGAGGCCGCCCGGGTCGCCGGGGTGGCCGACCTGCTGCACGTCGACGTGATGGACAACCACTTCGTCCCGAACCTCACCCTCGGCCCGGTGGTCGTCGAGGCGCTGCACCAGGCGACGCCGTTGCCGCTCGACCTGCACCTGATGATCGAGGACCCGGACCGCTGGGCGCCCGGCTACGTCGAGCGCGGCGCGTCGCTGGTGACGTTCCACGTCGAGGCGGCGAACGACCCGGTGCAGACGGCGCGCGCGATCCGCGCGGCCGGCGGCCGGGCCGGCCTCGCGCTCAAGCCCGGGACGCCGCTCGCGCCGTACACCGAGCTGCTCGGCGAGTTCGACATGGTGCTCGTCATGACCGTGGAACCCGGGTTCGGGGGCCAGGCGTTCATCGCGGAGATGCTCGCCAAGGTGGCGGAGGCGCGGCGCGCCATCGCCGCGCTCGGCACCGCGATCTGGCTGGAGGTCGACGGGGGCATCAACGCCGACACCGCCGCCCAGTGCGCGGAGGCAGGAGCGGACGTGTTCGTCGCAGGGTCCGCGGTCTTCGACGCGGCCGACCCGGCCGCGGCCGGCGCCGCCATCAAGGCCGCCGCCGACCGCGCCCTGGTGGCCGCGTAGTGGCCACCGTCCTCGTCGTCGACGACGACACCGACATCGCGCGGTTCATCGAGATCAACCTGCGCCTCGAGGGCTTCGACGTCCGCGTCGCCCACGACGGCGAGCAGGCCGAGCAGTCGATCGACGAGGAGACTCCCGACCTCGTCCTGCTCGACGTGATGATGCCGAAGGTCGACGGCGTCGAGCTCTGCCGGCGGCTGCGCGCCAACCCCGCCACCGCGAACCTCCCGGTCATCATGCTCACCGCGAAGTCGCTGTCGGCGGACAAGGTCGTCGGCCTCACCGCCGGTGCGGACGACTACATCATCAAGCCGTTCGACACCCTCGAGCTGGTGGCGCGCGTGCGCTCCACGCTGCGCCGCAACGCCGAGATGCGCGCGGTGTCGCCGCTCACCGGCCTCCCCGGCAACCACCGGATCGAGGAGGAGCTGGCCGACCGGGTCCTCAAGGCGCAGCCGTTCGCGGTGCTGTACCTGGACCTCGACAACTTCAAGGCGTTCAACGACTGCTACGGCTTCCTGCGCGGCGACGAGGTCATCACGCTGCTCGCGACCGCCGCCCGCCGCGCGGTGATGGAGGCGGGCGAGCCGGCGCCGTTCCTCGGGCACATCGGCGGCGACGACTTCGTCGTCGTCTGCCTGCCCGACCAGGCGGAGCCGCTCGCGAAGCGCGTGGTCGACGTGTTCGACTCGTCGGCGCCGCGGCTGCACGACGCGCAGGACGCGGACCGCGGCTACATCGAGGTGACCGACCGGCAGGGGAAGGCGCGGCGGTTCCCGCTCGTCTCGGTCTCGATCGGCATCGCGATGAGCGGCAACCGGATGTTCGCCGACAAGCGCGAGGTGGTCGACGTGGCCACCGAGATGAAGAAGGTCGCGAAGACCACGGTCGGCTCGTCCATCGCGATCGACCGCCGCTCGTCGTAGCGAGCTAGCCCGTGCGCTCCAGCGCGATCACGGGCGCGGGCGGCGGGATCGGCGCGACCTGCGCGTAGCGCGGCACCGTCAGCGTGAACGACACCCGGCCCTCGCGGGACGCGACGTCGATCTGCCCGCCCATCGACTCGGCCAGCCGCGCCGCGATGTAGAGCCCCAGCCCCACGCCGGAGGACCGCGCGTCGACGCCCCGGTGGAACGGCAGGAACAACGTCGCCGGGTCGCAGTCGGCGGGCAGCGCGCCGGGGTTGGTGACGGCGACGACGACGTCGCCGCCGTGCGGCCGGGCCGCCACCCAGACGGGGGCGTCGGCGGAGGAGTGCGCGACGGCGTTCTCGACCAGGATGCCGATGACGTCGCAGAACGCCACGGTGTCCACGAGCAGGTCCGCGTCGGAGGTGACGTCGACGGAGAGCCGGCGGAGCTGGCTGAACCCGTCGATCGCGGTGGTGACGAGGTCGCGCAGCCGGGCGTCGCGGCGGGCGCCGGCGAGCTCGGCGCGGGCGCCGCGCAGCAGCCGGTCGATGAGCCGGCGCAGCTCCTCGCCGCGCGCGTACGCCGTCACGGTCATCTCGTGCGCGACCTCCGGCGGCAGCGCGCCGCCGTGGCTCTCCAGCGTCCGCAACGTGCCCATGATCACGGTGAGCGGCGTCTTCAGCTCGTGCGACACCATCGCCAGGAACATGTCCTTCGCGCGCTGCGCCTCCCGCATCGACTCGACGGTGCGCGCGTCGGTGAGCGCGAGCGAGGCGTGCTGCGCGAGCGAGGTCAGCGCCTCCTGCTCCAGCACGCTGTAGTGCCGGCCGGGCAGGTACGACGCGACGACGAGGCTGCCGACGACGCGGCCGTTCTCGTGCACGGGCGCGGCCATGGCGGTGGTCATGCGGTTCGCCTGGAAGACGGGGACGGTGTTCCCGGCGTGCGCGTAGTCGTCGATGATGACGAGCCGGTTCTCGGCGATGGCGCGGCCGCCCGCGCCCTGGCCGACCGGCCCGCGCGCGGCCTCGCGCAGCTCGTCGGCGGTGATGCCGCAGTGGGAGGCGAGGAAGAACTCGTCCGGCTCCTCCGGGTCGATCAGCCGCAGCCCGCACACCTCGTCGCCGAGCAGCTCGTGCGCGCCCTGCGTGATCGCGTCGAGGACCTCCTGCAACGGCGCCCGGTGCGAGATGGAGCGCTGGATGCGGCCGAGGCGTTCGAGGAGGCGCTGCCGCTCGGTGAGCAGCGTGACGAGGGCGGCGCGCTCCTGGCTCTCCCGCTCGCTCTTCTCGCGCAGCGCGCGCTCGTCGGCGAGGGCGCGCAGCATCCGCAGCGACTGGGAGAGCACGCGGGCCATGGCCCGCAGCAGGCTGACCTCGCGGGCGGTGTACGCGTCGCCGCTGGCGCGGACGACGAGCAGCCAGGCGTCGCCGTCGTCCAGGCAGGCGAGCGCGGCGCGGCCGGTGCCGAGGCCGGTGAGCGCGACCTCGCGCTCCTGCCAGTCGCCGGCGAGCGCGACGATCTCGGCGACCGGGACGCGGCCGCGGGCGAAGCCGACGGAGGCGCGGACGACGCCGTCGACGACCGCCGCACCGACCTCGGCCTCCAGCGCCTCGGCGACGCGTTCGGCGGCGCCGTGCAGGGCCGCGGACTCGTCGGTGAACGACGAGACGAGCGCGAGGAACTCCGCGAGCTGGTGGGTGGCCCAGTCGCCCGCGTCCGACATTCAGGCCACCGCCAGGACGACGAGCGTCTGGTTGTGGAACCCGCTGATGCCGTGCGTCCTCGCGATCTCGCCGTACGTGTAGAAGCCGGCCACCGGCGCCCCGCCCGCGAGGTCCGCCACGCGGCCGATCTCGTTGCGGATGCCGGGCCCGCCGAGCACCTCGCGCCGCGCGATGCAGTCGAACGCGAACAGCCCCACCGGCGGCGCGCCGCCGAGCCCGGCGAGCGCGGCCGAGCAGGCCCGGTCGGTGGCGTCGAGGACGGATTCGGCGTCGCCCTCCATGAACCACGTGAGCCCGCCCTGCGGCACCTCGGCGATGCAGCCGAGCGAGCGGTCGGCGAAGTCGGCCTCGGCCACGAACCGCACCTGCGGCTCGGCGCTGCGCCGGGCCAGGCCGAGCGGGTGGGTCAGCGCGAAGCGGGTGAACGCCGCGGGGTCGTGCCGCGCGTCGTCGGGGGCGTCGAGCCGGTCGAGGTAGACGTCGAGGGCGGGGCGGTCGTCGAGGAGGTGGACCCGGTTGCCGCCGCTGCGGGTGACGAGCATGGCCTCGCCGACGGTGCGCCAGCCGTGCTGGACGCCGATCCCGAACGGCGCGTCCGAGGAGACGGCGGCGGCGACGATCGCGTCGCGGAGCACCTCGCGGCCGTGCAGCTGGGTCGTGGCGCGCATCCGCAGGTCGTCGCCGGCGCAGCCGCCGACGAGCGGGACGCCCGCGCCCGCGACGCCGTACGCGCCGCGCACGATCTCCTGCTGGTCGCCGGCCAGGCCGTCGGTGAGCAGGAGGAGGACCTGGTACGGCTTGCCGGGGACGGGCGCGAGCGCGCCGGCGACCTCGGCCCCGGCGTCGCGCAGCCGGGTGGAGGCGCCGGTGGCGGCGCGGGTCGCGACGTGGAACCCCGGCCCGCCGAGCGCGACGACGACGACGCTCGCGTCGGCCGGGCCGCCGGTGGCGATCTCGCCGGCCGTCGAGCAGCCGACGAGCGGGACGTCGCCGGCCGCCTCCGCGACACCACGCAGCAGGGCGGGCAGGTCGTAGGAGTCGGAGGTGAACACGACGACGAGTCGCGCGTCGTCCCCCGTCAGCGCGGCGACCGCGGCCTCGCGACCGGCGGTCGCGGCGTCGGGGTCGGCCGACTGCCCGACGCCCATCCACCGCCGGGTGCTCCGTACGCCTGGCAGGTGCGGTGCCAGAGTCGTCACCTCGCCCTTATCGGCCCGTGGCCGCGCCGGGAACAGGCCTATTTCGCGGAATGACGCGAACGGGCTACGCCGCATGGCCCGCGCGCGAGGGGGGAGACTCGGCGGCGTGCCCACCCCCTCGCCCCGCGCCGCCGCGTCGGCGGTCGCCGCGCTCGTCCGCGCCGGGCTGCTGGCGCCGCCGCGCCCGGACCACGCGCTCGGCATGGCCGCCGCGCTCGCGCTGTGGGGCGTCACGCCGCCCGGCGGGTACGCCGCGCACGCCGCCCGCTCGCCGCGGCGCGCGGCCGTGGTCGACCCGGCCGGGACGCTGACCTACCTCGACGTCGACCGGATGACGACGGCGATCGCGGCCGGGCTCCGCGCGGGCGGCGTCCGCGCGGGCGACCCGGTCGGGGTGCTCTGCGGCAACGACCGGGGCTTCGTCCTCGCGGTGATCGCGCTCGGCAAGGTGGGGGCGACCGCGGTGCTGCTCAACACCGGGTTCGCGGCGCCGCAGGTGGCCGAGGTCGCCGCGTCCGAGGGGCTGACCGCGCTGCTGCGCGACCCGGCGCTGCCGGGCGTGCCGGGGCTGCCGGAGTGGACGACGCCGGACCTGCTCGCGCTCGCCGCCGAGCATGCGGGCGCGCGGCCGCGGCCGCCGCGCGAGCCGGGTCGGTTCGTCATCCTCACGTCGGGCACGACCGGCCGCCCGAAGGGCGCGCACCGCGCGCCGCCCACGTCGCTGGAGCCGCTCGTCGCGCTGCTGTCGGCGATCCCGTTGCGCGCGGGGGAGACGACGGTGGTGGCGCCGCCGCTGTTCCACGCGTGGGGGTTCGCACAGTGGCTCATCGCCATGGCGCTCGGCTCCACGGTCGTGCTCACCGGCTCGTTCGACGCCGAACGCACCCTCGCCGCCGTCGAGACGCACCGCGCGACGGCGCTGGTCGCGGTGCCGGTGATGCTGCGGCGGCTGCTCGCCGTGGGGACGGCGTACGACACCTCGTCGCTGCGGGTCGTCGCGGTGAGCGGCAGCGCGCTGCCGCCGGACCTGGCCACGGCGTTCCTCGACGCGTTCGGGGACGTCCTCTACGACCTCTACGGCTCGACCGAGGTGGCGTGGGCTTCGATCGCGTCGCCGCGCGACCTGCGCGAGGCGCCCGGGTCGGTGGGGCGGCCGCCGTTGGGCACGCGGGTCGAGATCGTCGACGCGGACGGCGGCACCGGGCGCATCTTCGTCGGCAACGCGCTGATGGCGGACATGCCGGGCCGCGAGGTCCGCGACGGGCTGATGGCGACCGGTGACCTGGGCCGGTTCGACGCGGACGGGCGGCTCTGGGTGGTCGGCCGGGAGGACGACATGGTCGTCTCCGGCGGCGAGAACGTCTTCCCGCGCCCGGTCGAGGAGGCCCTCGCCGCGCTGCCGGGCGTCGCCGACGTGGCGGTGGTGGGGGTGCCGGACGAGGAGTACGGGCAGCGGCTGCGGGCCGTCGTCGTCCGCGCGCCCGGCGCGCGGCTCACCGCCGACGACGTGCGCGACGCCGTCCGCGCCCGGCTGGGCCGCCACTACGTGCCGCGCGACGTGGTCTTCGCGGACGCGCTGCCGCGCAACGCCGCCGGCAAGGTCGTCGCGCGCGACCTGCCGCCTGTGGACGCCTGACCGCCCGTACCCGGCGCGGGTGCGAGGATCGGCGGGTGGTCGAGGAGGCGCTGCGCGCGATGGCGGACGCGCTGCGCACCGAGGTCGAGACGCTGCGCGCCGACCGGCAGGCGCAGGGCCGCACGGTCACCGGCGGCGCCCGCATCGGCACCTCCGGCAAGCGGACGACGTACGCGTTCCCGGACGTCCCCGGCGCCGGCCTGCCCGACGACACGCCGATCCGGCTGGTGCTGGACGACGGCCGGGAGATCGACGGCGAGGTCGCCGCCCGCAACGGCGCCGAGCTGGTCCTGGCACTCGCCGAGGACGTCGGCTCGCTGGTCGAGCACGCGGTGCTCGTGGCCGACGCGTCGTTCCTGCTCGAACGCCTCGCCGCCCGGCTGGAGGAGGTCCTCGACGGCGACGCGCCGCTCGACCTGGACATGGCCGGGCGGGTGCTCGGGCTGGTGCCGATCGCCGCGAAGCGCGACGACCCCGGCCCGGCCGACGGCCTCAACGACGAGCAGCGCGACGCCGTCGCGGTCGCGCTGGGCAGCGAGGCGGCGTTCGTCTGGGGGCCGCCGGGCACCGGCAAGACCACGACCGTCGCGCACCTGGTGGCCGCGCACGTCCGGGCCGGGCGTTCGGTGCTGCTCGTCGCCAACACCAACACCGCCGTCGACACCGCGCTGGCCCGCACCGTGCGGCTGCTCGACGGGCAGCCGGAGCTGGACCGGGTGCTGCGGCACGGCACGGTCGTGCGCGAGGAGGTGGCGCCGTTCGCGGCGGACGTGGTCGCGGCGCGGGTGTCGGCGGCGTTCCTCGCCGAACGCCGCGCCGTCGCCGCGCGCCTGGACACCGCCGACGCGGACGAGGAGTCGGGGCAGGGGACGCTCGACGCCGACCACGACGCGGTCGCCGAACGGTCCGCGCTGCGCGGCCGGCTGGAGGAGCTGGACCGGCAGATCGAGGCGGCGGCGGCCGGGCTGGTGGACGACGCGCTGCTCGTCGCGACGACCGTCTACCAGACCTGGCTCGGCGGGCTCGCGGAGCGCGAGTGGGACGTCGTCGTGGTGGACGAGGCGTCGATGCTGATGCTGCCGATGACGGCGTACGCCGCCGGGCTCGCGGGGCGGTCGGTGGTCGTGGCGGGCGACTTCCGCCAGCTCCCGGCGATCGTCACCGGCACCTCGGCGGAGGTGGCGGAGTGGCTGGGGCGGGACGCGTTCGTGGCGGCCGGCGTGCCGGAGCTGCTCGCGCGCGGCGCGCCGCCGGAGTGGCTCGCCGCGCTGCGCACGCAGTACCGGATGCGGCCGCCGATCGCGGACCTGGTGACCGCGCTGTTCTACCCGGACAACCCGCTGCGGACCGGCCGCGCCGCCGAGCCCGAGGTCGAGGGGCTGCTCGCGGGCGGTGCGCCGCTGCTCTGGCTGGACACCAGCGAGCTCGGCGCCTGGGCGGGCGTCGCCGGCGGGCGCGGCTCGCGGTTCAACCCGCTGCACGCCGCGCTCGTCGCCGCGCTGCTGTCGGCGCTGCCGGACGGCGTCGCCGGGGTCGTCACGCCGTACGCCGCGCACGAGCGGCTGGTGGCGGCGTTGCTGACCGACCGGTTCGGCGACGTCGCCCGGTCCTGGGTGTCGACGGTGCACCGGTTCCAGGGCAACGAGCAGTCGGTCGTCGTGGTCGACCTGGCCGACGCGTACGGCGTCTCGCCGGGCCCCGCCTCCCGCGCCGCCGGGCGCGACGACCCGCAGGCCCGGCTGCTCAACGTCGCCGTCTCCCGCGCCCGCGACCAGCTCGTCGTGCTCGGCGACGCGGCGTTCCTCGCCGAGCGGACGCCGCGCTCCGGCACCGCGCGCGAGCTGCTCGCCGGCCTGCGCGCGCACGGCACGCGGGTGCCGCTGGCCGAGCTGATGCGCGGGCCGTACGCGCTGCACGAGACGCCGGACGCGCTGGCCGCCGACCTGGACCGGGCGCGCGAGGAGGTGGCGTTCTTCTCGCCGTTCGTGACCGGGCACGGCATGG
>DASTMB010000094.1 GCA_035714365.1 Mycobacteriales bacterium
GGCCGCGCCCGCCGCGGCACCGGCCGAGGCCGCGCCGAAGAAGCCGGCGCGCGAGCACGCGGAGATCGCCAAGGAGGACGTCGGCATCGACCAGGCGGTGTTCGACGCGGCGATCGCGGCCGGCATGCCGGAACGCCAGGCCCGTGCCAAGGCGAAGTCCGCCTGGATGAAGGTCTGGAAGAAGCAGAACGCCGTCAGCGCGCCTGACGCCGCGCCTCCGGCAGAGGCCGCGGCAGCGGCGCCCGCGCCGGAGGCGGCGCCCGAGGCCCCTGCGGCTGAGGCGGCTCCGGAAGCGCCCGCCGCTGCGGAACCGATCGACGTGGGCGAGCCGCAGATCGACCAGGAGGTCTACGACGCCGCGATCGCCGAGGGCATGTCGGACCGGCAGGCCCGGGCGAAGGCGAAGTCGGCGTGGATCAAGAAGGCACGGAAGGCAGCGCAACAGTGAGCGTTCTCGCCGCCGCGGCGCCCGGCTTCCGCAGCGTCTCCGCGCAGGAGGTCATCTTCGTCCTGCTCGGGGTGCTCTCCCTCGGCGCCGCCGTCCTCGTCGTCACGACGCGCAACGTCGTGCACGCGGCGTTGTGGCTGGTCGTCACGCTCGCGGGCGTGGCCGGCTGCTACCTGATGCTCGCGGCGGAGTTCCTCGCCTGGGTGCAGGTGCTGATCTACGTCGGCGCGGTCGTCGTGCTGCTGCTGTTCGGGATCATGCTGACCAAGGCGCCGATCGGCGGCGACGTCGAGCTCAACAGCGAGAACCGCATCCCCGCCGCCATCGTCGCGCTCGCCAGCGCGGGGACGCTGGTGACGCTGGTGGTCGACGCGTTCCGGCACGAGTACATCGACCTGCGCGGCGGCACCGGCGCGGCGCCGGTGGGCGAGAGCATCTTCCGCTCGTACGTGCTGCCGTTCGAGGTCGTGTCGGTCCTGCTGCTCGCCGCGCTCATCGGCTCGATCGTGCTGTCCCGCCGCGACGAGGAGAACCACTGATGCATCTCGTCTACCCCGTCGCGCTCGCCGCCCTGCTGTTCGCGGTCGGCATCTACGGCGTGCTCGCACGCCGCAACGCGGTGCTGATCCTCATGTCCATCGAGATCATGCTCAACGCCGTCAACATCAACCTGGTGGCGTTCGACGCGTGGCTGCACGACCAGCTCCTCGGCGGCCAGATCTTCGCGCTGTTCGTCGTCACCGTCGCCGCCGCCGAGGTCGGCGTCGGTCTCGCGATCGTGCTGCTGATCTTCCGCAACCGGGAGACGGTCGACCTCGACGACCTGCGCGAGCTGAGCGACACGCCGCCGCGCACCCGCGCGACCCGAGCCCGCGAGGAGGCGCCCGTCCGCTAGGACGGGCGCGCCGAGACAGAGAGGACCCGGAGACGGCCGTGGCGGACTACGCCTGGATCATCCCGACGCTGCCGGCGGCGGCGTTCTTCGTGATCCTGCTGCTCGGCAAGCGGCTGCCGCGTCAGGGCGACTTCGTCGGCATCCTCGCGATCGCCGGCTCGCTCGTCGTCGCGATCGGCATCCTGATCCAGGCGTTCTCCAACGCCGGCCACGCCGTCGCGG
The DNA here is from genome assembly GCA_035714365.1 of Mycobacteriales bacterium. Classification (GTDB taxonomy): domain Bacteria; phylum Actinomycetota; class Actinomycetes; order BP-191; family BP-191; genus BP-191. Next base: position 1,566 of record DASTMB010000094.1, read on the forward strand.
AGGTCGCCGGCACGGCGGGCGAGGCGGCGGGCGAGGGCGCCGCGGAGGGGGCGGCGCACGCCGCGCACGGCGCGACGCCGTGGGTGGTCGAGAAGTTCGTGACGCTGACCCACTTTGGCGGCGGCGAGCTGACGCTCGGCATGAAGGTCGACGGCCTCGCCGCGATCATGTTCATCGTCGTCTGCGTCGTGTCCCTGCTCGTGCAGGTCTACTCGACCTCCTACATGCACGGCGACAAGCGGTACACGTTCTTCTTCGCGATCCTGTCGATGTTCACGACGGGCATGCTGCTCGTCACCATCGCCGACAACCTCCTGCTGATGCTCGTCGGCTGGGAGATCATGGGCGTCTGCTCCTACTTCCTGATCGGGCACTACTGGGAGGAGCAGCCGAACTCCAACGCCGCGATCAAGGCGTTCATCACGACCCGCATCGGCGACGTCGGCTTCATGTTCGGCATCGCGACGCTGTTCTGGGGCGCGCACTCGTTCCGGCTCACCGAGATCATCGAGGCGGCCGAGTCCGGCCACATGAGCCACGGCTACATCGTGGCGGGCACCGTGCTGCTGTTCTGCGGCGCGATCGGCAAGAGCGCGCAGTTCCCGCTGCACGTCTGGCTGCCGGACGCCATGGCCGGCCCGACGCCGGTGTCCGCCCTGATCCACGCCGCGACGATGGTCGCCTCCGGCATCTACATGGTCTGCCGGCTCTACCCGGTGTTCGAGCGCTCCGCGCCGGCCCTGAACGAGATCGGCGTCCTCGCCTCGATCACGATGCTCATGGCGGCGCTCATCGCGCTGGTGCAGGACGACATCAAGAAGGTGCTGGCCTACTCGACGGTCAGCCAGCTCGCGTACATGACGGCCGGCCTGTCGGTCGGCGGCTACACGGCCGGCTTCTTCCACCTGTTCACGCACGCGGCGTTCAAGGCGCTGCTGTTCCTCGGCGCCGGCTCGGTGATCCACGCGGTCGGCACCAACAACATGAGCGAGATGGGCGGGCTGAAGAAGTACATGCCGCGCACGCACCTGACGTTCCTCGTCGGGTCGCTGACGCTGGCCGGCCTGTTCCCGCTCGCGGCGTTCTGGTCGAAGGACGAGGTCATCGTCGACGCCTGCCGCGCCGCGCGCGTCTGCGCGTCCGAGGAGCACGTCCTCACGTCGCCGCTCGTCGGGAAGATCGTGTTCGCGACGGCGCTGGTCACCGCGCTGCTCACGGCGTTCTACACGATCCGCATGTACTGCCTGACGTTCCGCGGCACCTACCGCGGCCACGCGCACCCGCACGAGTCGCCCGCCGCGATGACCGTGCCGCTCATGGTGCTCGCGGTGCCGGCGGTGTTCCTCGGCCTGCTCGGCTCGCCGCTGCTCGCCAAGGGGCCGCACTTCGCGAAGGTCATCGCGTTCGCCGGCCAGGAGGTGCACGAGCCGCACCTGCACCTCGCGCTCGCCGGCACGTCGGTGCTGCTGTTCCTCGTCGGCGTCGGCGTGTCGTTCGCCGTCTACGGCAAGGGGCTGCCGCGCCGCGACCCGACGCTGCACATGGGCTTCGCGACGACGCTGTTCGCGCGGAAGTTCTACCTGGACGAGCTCTACCTCAACGGCCTCGTGCGCCCGGTCCGCACCACCGTCTCCAACGCCGCGTACTGGCTGAACCAGAACGTCTTCGACGCGCCCCCCAACGTCATGGGCCGGGCCGCGATCCAGGCCGGACGCGGGGCGTACAGCGTCGACCAGTCGGTCGTCGACGGGGCGGTCAACGGTTCCGGGCGCACCGCGGACCTCCTCGGCCGCGCGCTGCGGCTGCTCCAGAACGGCAACGTGCAGGCCTACGCGACGGCGATGTTCATCGGCATCGTCGCTCTCGCCGTCGTCTTCTCCGCTCGATAGGAAAGGGACACATGAACGACGTCTGGCACGACTGGGCGCTGACGCTGACGGTCCTGGTGCCGTTGGTCGGGGCGATCGTCATCGCCGTGACGCCGGCGGCCCAGGAGAAGGCGGCCAAGGGGCTCGCGGTGTTCTTCTCGTTCGTCACGTTCCTCGTGACGATCGGGATCCTCGCCAAGTACGACTACTCGGACACCGTCGAGCAGTTCCCGAAGGCGATGCAGTTCGACGTCAACCACCAGTGGATCGGCGCGATCAACGCGCGGTACCACCTGGGCATCGACGGGATCGCGCTGCCGCTCGTCGTGCTCACCGGCCTGCTGACGTTCCTCTGCGCGATCTACTCGATCAAGGTCATCCCGAACCCCGGCAAGCCGAAGGCGCTGCTCAGCCTGATGCTGCTCCTCGAGGTCGGCATGATGGGCGCGTTCGTCTCGCTCGACCTGATCCTGTTCTTCATCTTCTTCGAGATCGTGCTCGTCCCGATGTTCTTCATGATCGCGATCTGGGGCGGCCCGAACCGCAACTACGCCAGCGTGAAGTTCTTCCTCTACACGCTGTTCGGCTCGGCGTTCATGCTGCTGAGCTTCCTGGCGATCTACTTCAAGTCGGCGCCGCACACGTTCGACATGCTCCAGCTCGCGCAGCAGGGCAACGAGTTCGCGCGCAGCTTCCAGTACATCGCGTTCCTCGGCATGTTCGTCGGCTTCGCGATCAAGGTGCCGATGTGGCCGCTGCACACCTGGCTGCCCGACGCGCACACCGAGGCGCCGACGATCGGCTCGGTGCTGCTGGCCGGCATCCTGCTGAAGATGGGCACGTACGGCTTCGTCCGGATCGCGATGCCGATCCTGCCGCAGGCGGCGAAGGCGTACGCGCCGTACATCGGCATCCTCGCCGTCATCGCGATCATCTACGGCTCCCTCTGCTGCCTCGCGCAGAAGGAGATCAAGCGGATGATCGCGTTCTCGTCGGTCGGCCACATGGGCTTCGTCATGCTCGGCATCGCGACGATGACCGACACCGGCCTCAACGCCGCGCTGTTCGGCAACATCGCGCACGGCATCATCACCGGCATGCTGTTCTTCATCGTCGGCTCGGTGAAGGAGCGCTACCACACCGGCGAGATCGCCGAGATCGGTGGCGGCATGCTCGCCAAGATGCCGTACCTCGGCTCGCTGCTGACGTTCGTCGCGATCGCGTCGCTGGGCCTGCCGGGCCTGGCCGGCTTCTGGGGCGAGATGTTCGCGCTGCTCGCCGCGTGGAGCCCGGCCGCCGGGCTGCACCGCGGCCTGTTCTTCGCGCTCGCCGTCGGCGGCGCGATCGGCACCGTGCTGACCGCCGGCTACTTCCTCTGGCTGCTCCAGCGGGTCAACCTCGGCGTCGTGCCGGAACGCTGGCGGCAGGAACGCTTCTCCGACGTCGTCGGCGTCGAGCTGTCGGCGTGGGCGCCGCTGCTCGTGCTGATCCTCGCGTTCGGCATCTACCCGAAGTTCGTCTTCGGGATCACCGACGTCGCCGTGAAGGGCATGCTCGCCGGGATGGGCGTGCACTGATGCTCCAGAGCATCGACTACCACACGATCCTGCCGGAGCTGATCCTCGGCGGGACGGCGCTGCTGGTGCTGGTCGTCGACCTGTTCCTCGCGCCGGAGCGGAAGTGGCTGGCCATGCCGCTGTCGCTGTTCGGCGTGCTCGGCGCGCTGGCCGCGACGGCGACGTTCGCCGGCCAGGTCGGCGGCGGCGGGCGCGGCACGTTCTGCGCCGAGGGCGGCGGCTGCTCGTTCGTGGTCGACAACTTCGCGGTGCTGTTCAAGGTGATCTTCCTGGTCACCGCGGTGATCGTGCTGCTGCTCTCCCTCAACTACTTCGAGGAGGGCCGCTACTACCAGGGCGAGTACTACTTCCTGCTGCTCTGCTCGTTCTTCGGGATGCTCACGATCGCGTCCAGCCGCGACCTGATCATGCTGTTCATCTCGCTCGAGATCGTGTCGGTGCCGGGCTTCGTCATCGCCGGCTTCCGCAAGACCGACACGCGGTCCAGCGAGTCGGCGATCAAGTTCTTCCTCATCGGCGTGCTCGCCACGGCGGTGATGCTGTTCGGCATGAGCCTGGTCTACGGGCTCACCGGCTCGCTCCAGCTCACGACCATCGCCGAACGCCTCGGCGCCGACCCGCGCACACCCGCCGCGCTCGCCGCGGTGGGGCTGGTCATCACCGGCTTCGCGTTCAAGGTGTCGGCGGCGCCGTTCCACTTCTGGGCGCCGGACACCTACCAGGGCGCGCCGGTGCCGGTCGCGGCGTTCCTGTCGGTCGCGTCCAAGGCGGCCGGCTTCACCGGCCTGATGGCGGTCTGCTTCATCGGCTTCGCGCCGTACGCGGACGTGTGGGGGCCGCTGCTCGCGGTGCTCGCCGTCATCACCATGTCGCTCGGCAACCTCGTCGCGATCCAGCAACGCCACATGGTCCGGCTGCTCGCCTACTCGTCGGTGGCGCAGGCCGGCTACATGCTCGTGCCGTTCGGCGTGGCCTCGGTGGCGAGCGGGCACGGCGCGCTCGACGACGCGTTCGCCGCGACGCTCGCCTACATCGCGATCTACTCGGTGATGAACCTCGGCGTCTTCGCCTGCGTGATCGCCGTGGCCCGCCGCACGCCGCGCAACCTCGTCGCCGACTACCGCGGCCTGGTCAAGACCTCGCCGCTGCTGGCGGTCGCGCTGGCGTTCTTCCTGTTCTGCCTGGCCGGCGCCCCGCCCGGCGTGGCCGGCCTCTGGGCGAAGCTCGTGGTGTTCCGCGCCGCGATGAACGGCCACGTGGTCTGGCTCGCGGCGGTGATGGCGGTCAACACCGTCATCGCGGCGTACTACTACCTCAAGCTCGCGTTCAACCTGTTCGCCGGCATCGGCGAGCCGGCGGGCGAGGAGCGGCTGCCGGCCGTGCGCATCCCGGCGCCGGTGGTCGCCGCGATCGGGCTGACGGTGGTGGCGGCGATCGTGCTGTCGTTCTGGCCGAACTTCGCGTTCGACGTCACCCCGCGCGCGGTGTTCGCGCTCCGCCCGTAGGGAACGACCGCGTCCCCGCGAGCGTTGGAACAGGCGTGAACCACGGTCATCACAACGGTCTGAAGACCGCCGGCCTGCTCGCGCTGATGTCGGCGGTGATCCTGCTCGTCGGCTCCCGCTTCGGCGGCGGCGGGCTCGCCATCGCGCTCGTCCTCGCGCTCGGAATCAACGGCGTCAGCTACTTCTACAGCGACAAGCTCGCGCTGCGGTCGATGCACGCGCGCCCGGTGAGCGAGGCGGAGGCGCCCTGGCTGTACCGGATCGTCGCCGAGCTGGCGCAGGCCAACCGGATGCCGATGCCGCGGCTGTACGTGTCGCCGGCGACGCAGCCGAACGCGTTCGCGACCGGTCGCTCCCCGCGGCACGCCGCCGTCTGCTGCACCGAGGGCATCCTCCAGCTCATGGACGAGCGGGAGCTGCGCGGCGTGCTCGGCCACGAGCTCGCCCACGTGATGAACCGCGACATCCTGCTGTCGTCGGTCGCGGCCGCGCTCGCGACGGTGATCATGTTCCTGTCCCGGATGGCGTGGTTCGCCGCGCTGTTCGGCGGCGGTGGCGGGCGTGACGACCGCCGCGGTGGCGGCGGCCTGGAGAGCATCGCGTTGATCGTCCTGGGCCCGATCGCGGCGATGATGATGCAGATGGCGCTGTCGCGGTCGCGGGAGTTCCAGGCCGACGCGACCGGCGCCCGCGTCACCGGCGACCCGCTCGCGCTGGCGAGCGCGCTGCGCAAGCTGCACGCCGGCACGACGCGGATGCCGTTGGCGCAGACCCCCGACCTGGCGGCGAGCAGCCAGCTCATGATCGCCAACCCGTTCGGCGGCCAGGGCGGCCTCGGCAAGCTGTTCTCCACCCACCCGCCGATGGAGGAGCGCATCGCCCGGCTCGAGGCGATGGCGGGCGGCCCGATCTACTGACCCGCGGCTAGGCTCGCGCCCATGCAGACGCGGGTCTACCGGAAGGGCGTGCTGGAGGCGGAGGGGTTCGACCCCGGCGACGTCTCCGAGTACCTCGACCAGCCGGACACGTTCGTCTGGCTGGACGTCTGCCGCCCCACCGCCGAGGACCTGGCGGTCGTCGCCGACGAGCTCGGACTGCACCCGCTGGCCCGCGAGGACGCCACCGGCCACGCGCAACGGCCCAAGCTGGAGCCGTACGCCGGCCACCAGTTCCTGGTGTCGTACGGCGTCGACTACGACGGCGCCTCCCGGCGGATCCGCACCTCCGAGATCGACGTCTTCTTCGACGAACGCTGGGTGCTCACCGTCCGCAAGGAGCCGGTGTTCGACCTCGACCGGGTGCTGCGGCGCTGGGACGACTCGCCGGAGCTGGCCAAGCACGGCGTCGCCTACCTGATCTACGGCCTGCTCGACGTGATCGTCGACGGCCACTTCACTGTCGTGGAGCAGCTCGACGAGGCGATCGAGGACCTCGAGGAGCGGCTGTTCAAGGACGACACCGACCCGTACACGGTGCAGCGGGAGACGTTCGAGCTGCGCAAGGCGCTGGTGGCGTTCCGCCGCGTCGTGCTGCCGATGCGCGAGGTCGTCAACAGCCTGCTGCGCCGCGACGTCTGCGAGATCGGCGACGAGCTGGCGCCGTACTTCCAGGACGTCTACGACCACGTGCTGCGCGCCACGGAGTGGACGGAGTCGTTGCGGGACCTGGTGACGTCGGTGCTGGAGACGCAGCTCACGATCCAGGGGAACCGCCTCAACGAGGTGATGAAGCGGCTGACCTCCTACGCCGCGATCGTCGCGGTCCCGACCGCGATCGCCGGCGTCTACGGCATGAATACCCGCCTCTACCCGGCCGCCGGCACCGTCGCCGGCTGGTGGGTCGCGATGGTGCTGATGGTCGGCATCTCGGCGGTGCTGTTCGTCTACTTCCGCCGCAAGGACTGGCTCTAGCTCGCCAGGAACTCGTCGCCGGTCGCGGTGAGGTGGCGGCCGACGTCGGCGAGGCCCACGACGCGGCCGTCGGGAAGCGTGCGGTTGTTGCCGCGGATCAGGCCGTACAGCGGGCCGTCGGTCACCCCGTGCACCTGCTCGGCGGTCAGCGCCTTGTCGGACCGCCCGCCCGCGTCGACCCAGTCGGCGACCTTCGTCCAGTGCGCGTCCAGCTCGTCCCAGAGCCGCCGCGTCGCCGGCCCGAGCCGCTCGCGCACGGCCGCCGGGTCGACACCGGAGTCGGGGTGGGAGACGAGGTTCTGCACGGTCTCCAGGAACTCCACGCCGAACGCCGTGCGCTCCCCGGGCGTGGCCGCGGCGAGCGACTGCTCCACCCCGTCCAGCGCGCGCCAGGCGGCCGGCTCGTCGGCGGCGAGGCCGCGCAGCATCCGCAGCGCGGTCTCGAGCCCTTCCTCGAACGCGCTCAGCGGCTCGGCGGCGGGGCCTCCGCGACGGCGGCGAAACGGGCCAAGGCGAGGCATGCGACCACGGTAACGACGAAGCCGGCCGCCGCGAACGGCGCCGCCCCCCGCCGGGCGTGGTCGCCGAGGAACGCCAGCCCGAACCCGGCCGGCACCACCGTCTCCGCCGCGAACAGCGCGGCGGTCGCCGGCGTGACCGAGCCGCGCTGGAGGGCGGTGGCGTAGAGGAGGGTGCCGAGCCCGCCGTAGGCGGCGAGCGCGAGCACGACCGGGTCGGTGACGGCGTGCCAGAGCGGGTGCGGCACGGCGAGGCCGCGGGCACAGACGCCGACGCCGCCGAACGCCACCCCGGCGAGCGCGCCGAGCACGACCCCGGCGCGTTCGCCGCGGCCCCGGCCGGCGGCGACGCCGGCGACCGCGAGCACGGGGACGGTGACCAGCAACGCCGCGCGCGGGCCGCCGGCGAGGCGGCGCGCCTCGTCCGGCGCGGCGGCGGCCGCGAGCAGCACCAGGCCGACGCCGATCGCGGCCAGCGCGGCCCACTCGTTGCGGCTCGGCCGCTCGCGGAGCAAGACGGCGGCGAGCAGCGCGGTGACGCCGATGCTCGACGCGACCGCCGCCTGCACGGCGAACAGCGGCAGCGTCCGCAGCGCCACCACCGACAGCGCGAAGCCGGCGACGTCGAGGCCGATGCCGGCGACGTACGGGAGCTGGGTGGCCAGCCGCAGCAGCAGCCGCGGGTCGAGCGTGGTCGCGCCGTCGCGGGCGCGCCGCGCGGCGACGCCCTGGAGCACCGACGCGGCGCCGTACGCGACCGCCGCGGCGAACGCCCCGAGCAGGCCGGCGAGCACCCGTCAGCGGTAGTTCGTGAACTGGAGCGGGATGTCGAGGTCGGCGTCCTTGAGCAGCGCGATGACCGCCTGGAGGTCGTCCTTCTTCTTGCCGGACACGCGGAGCTGGTCGCCCTGGATCTGCGCCTGCACGCCCTTCGGCCCCTCGGCGCGGATCTTCTTCGCGATCGACTTGGCGTGCTCGTCGGAGATGCCCTGGTTGATCTCGACGGTGAGGCGCGAGGTGTTGCCGCCCGCGGCCTGCGGCTCGCCGTGCTTCAGCGACTTCAGCGGGATGCCGCGCTTGACCAGCTTCTCCTGGAACACCTCGAGCACCGCCTTGACCCGCTGGTCGGAGTTGCTGCGGATCTCGACCGCCTCCCCGGACCAGGCGATGGACGAGCCGGTGTCCTTGAAGTCGTAGCGGTTCGCGATCTCCTTGGCCGCCTGGTTCAGCGCGTTGTCGACCTCCTGGCGGTCCACCTTGCTCACGATGTCGAACGACGGGTCGGCCACGGTGCGCGGGCTCCTCTCACGGCGACGGCGGTGCTTCCCGCATCCTGCCGTAACGGGTGCGCGGGCCGCGCGCGCGATCCGTTATCCTTCCGTCCGTCCCCGGTCAGCCGGGGTCGCGGGAGGTTGCCCGAGTGGCCAAAGGGAGCAGACTGTAAATCTGTCGGTGTACGCCTACGCAGGTTCGAACCCTGCACCTCCCACCGACGTACGAACCCTCCTGCCCGTCAGCCGGGCAGGAGGGCACCAGCCTGAGCGGCCCTACCCGTCCGTCGACATGCACGGCTGGAAGCCGAGCGAGGCGGGCGGCGTGCGGGTCGGGTCGACGTACGGCCGGGACGTCAGCGCGCAGGTGACGGTGCAGACCGGGCCGTAGCCGGGCACCGGGCCGACGTCGGAGCAGACGGTGCTCGCGGAGGCGCGGGCGGCGGTCGCGGCGGCGGCCGCGACGGCGAGGGCGAGGAGGAAGGGACGCAACGCGGGGATCCGTTCGGACGGGTTCGGGCGGGGACGCCCGGATTCTGCCCCGGCGGGGACGCGAGGCGGAAGCCCGGGACGGTCCAGTGGCGGCGTGTACGTGCCGATGCACCGGGATGGCGGGCCGCGGCGGCCCGTCCCGGCCGGCGTAACCGAATTGCGCCTGTTGCCCGCCGATCCAGTGGGCAGACAATGCCGTAGACCCGTACGGGTGTGCCCCTCACCCGCACGGCGCCCAGTGGGACGGGAGGCGCGAATGTCCGACGCCGCGCGTCCCGCCGTGGCCGCGACCGGTCCCGGCGGCCCCGCGCCGCCGAGCGCCGCCCGCGTCGCCGTCCGCGCGTACGCCCTCGCCGCCGGCCTCCTCGCCGGAGGCGTGTCGCTGTACTTCGGCGTCATCGCCGACCTGGCGCCGTTGCGCACCGGGATCTCGCTCTGGCCGGTCGTCATCGCGGTGCTGACGCTGCTGCTCGGCGCGTCCGCGATCACGTTGCAGTTCCGCCGGCAGGGCCAGACCCTGTCGATGACCGAGCTGCCGCTCGCCGTCGGGCTGTTCGCCGTGTCGCCGGGCGCGCTGATCCTCGCCAAGATCGCCGGCCACGCCGTCGACGGGCTGCGCCGGCGCGTCCCCGCGTACAAGACGATCTTCAACCTGGCGATGGCGGCGTTCCAGGCCCCCCTCGGCGTCGTGGTGTTCCGCCTGGTGCTCGGCAACGAGCCCGCCAACGGGCCGCGCGCGTGGCTCGCGGCGTTCGCCGCCGTCCAGGTGTCGAACCTCGTGTCCGCGCTCGCGGTGTTCGCGGTCATCGGCCTCACCCAGTCCCGCGCCGACGGCGCCGAGCTCGACGTCGCCGTCGGGAAGTGGCTGCTCGTCAGCGTCGTGGAGACCTCGCTCGCGCTCGTCGCCGTCGAGGCGTTGCGCGCCGACGCCCGCGCCGGGGTGCTGCTGGCCGTCGTGACGTTGCTGCTGCTCGGCTTCACCCGCGCGTACGCGCGGCTGCGCGACCGCAACGAGGAGCTCGCCGCCGTCTACGACTTCAGCCGCAGCGTCGCGCTCGGCGAGGAGGACGAGGACCTGCCGGCGCTCGTCGCCGCCAAGCTGCGCAACCTGCTCCGCGCCGAACGCGCCGAGGTCCTCGTCGCGCACGACGGCGGCCTCGCCTGCTGGTCCGCCACCGACGACGGCGTCCGCATGGTCCCGGTCGAGCCCGGGTCCTGGCCGTGGCGCGACGTCGCCGCCACCGCCGCGCCCGTCTCGGCGCCGCGCGGCGCCGACGCGATCGCGGTCCCGATGCGCGGCGAGCACGGCGTCGCCGGCATGCTCGCGGCGTACGACCGGATGGGCGACGTCCGCCGCTTCGGCCGCGTCGACGTGCAGCTCCTGGAGGCGCTCGCCGCGCAGGCCGGGCCGACGTTGGAGAGCGCCCGCCTGGTCGAACGCCTCCGCCACGAGGCGGCGCACGACACGCTCACCGGCCTCGCCAACTGGTCCGGCCTGTCCGCGCACGTCGACGAGGCGATCCGCGGCGGCGGGCCGGTGGCGTTGGTGCTGATGGACCTGGACCGGTTCAAGGACGTCAACGACACCCTCGGCCACCACAACGGCGACGAGCTGCTGGTGGAGCTGGCCGGCCGGCTGGCCGCGTACTGCGGCGAGGCGCGGGTCGTCGGGCGGCTCGGCGGCGACGAGTTCGCGGTCGTGCTGGCTCAGGGCTCCGACGCCGAGGGCGCCGCGCGCATCGGCCGCGAGCTGCTCGCGCTCGTCGCCGAGCCGGTCGTGCTCGACGGCGTCCGCGTCGAGATGGCCGCCAGCGTCGGCATCGCCATCCACCCCGAGCACGGCCTCGACGCGAACGCGCTGCTCCAGCGCGCCGACGTCGCCATGTACTCCGCCAAGACCGGCCACACCGGCGTCGCCGTCTACCAGCCCAGCGAGGACCACGTCAGCGCCCGGCGGCTGGTGCTCGCGGGCGAGCTGCGGCGGGCGATCGACGACGGCGCGCTGGTCGTCGCGTACCAGCCGAAGGCGTCGCTGGAGGACGGCGGTGCCGTCGGCGCCGAGGCCCTGCTGCGCTGGACGCACCGCGAGCTCGGCTTCGTCGCCCCGGACGAGTTCATCCCGCTCGCCGAGCGCACCGGCCTGATCGTGCCGTTGACGACCTACGTCCTCGACCGCGCGCTCGCGCAGTGCCGCGCCTGGCACGACGCCGGCCTCGACATCGGGGTCGCCGTCAACATCTCCGTCCGCAACCTGCTTGACAGCGACCTGCCCGACGAGATCGGCGGGCTGCTCGTCCGCCACGGCGTCGAGCCGCGCCGGCTCACCCTCGAGGTCACCGAGAGCAGCGTCATGGCCGACCCCGACCGGGCGATCGACGTCCTCGAACGCCTCTCCCGCATCGGCATCCGCCTCTCCGTAGACGACTTCGGCACCGGCTACTCGTCGCTCACCTACCTCAAGCGGCTGCCGGTCAACGAGGTCAAGATCGACAAGTCGTTCGTCATGTCGATGGCGACGGACGCGGGCGACGCCGCGATCGTGCGTTCGATCATCGACCTCGGCGTCAGCCTCGGCCTCGCCGTCGTCGCCGAGGGCGTCGAGGACACCGAGAGCTGGGAACGTCTCGCCGAGCTCGGCTGCGACATCGTCCAGGGGTACGCGCTCTGCCGCCCGGTGCCCGCCGAGGACGCGACGGCGTGGCTGCGGGCGTGGGACCCGGCGCGGGCGGTGCGGCGTTCGGCGCGGCGGGTGACCGAGCTGGCGCCGCGGCGGCGGCTGGCGCGCGGCCAGGACAGCTGACGTCTTCCGGAACGGTTGCGCGCCCGGGCCCGCGATCCGGTAACGTGCGTGCTGCTTCGCCGCCCCCTTAGCTCAGTCGGCAGAGCGTCTCCATGGTAAGGAGAAGGTCTACGGTTCGATTCCGTAAGGGGGCTCTCGACCGTCGCGACAACCTTGAACGCCTCCCGGCCATGTTCAAGGTTATGGCGTAACCTTGAACATACGGAGTCCATGTTCAAGGTTACGGAGGTCCCGTGGGCAGGCTCGTCCGCGGGACCTGGCCGGCCAACCCGAGCGGCGGACGGCGCGCCGACCGGCTGCCGTGCCGGTACGACGCGTTCGTGCCGGACGCGCTGCGCGACCTGCCGCTCGTCCTCCCCGCCGCCGTCACGGCGACGGTCGCCGACGCCGAACGCGACATCGCGGCGCTCAACGCCTCCGACGTCCGCCTGGTCAGCACCGAGGGGGTCGCGCGGATCCTGCTGCGGGCCGAGTCGGTCGCGTCGTCGCGGATCGAGGGGCTGGAGGTGGGCGGGAGGCACCTGGCCAAGCTGGCCGCGGCCCGTACCGAGGGCGCCGAGCTGCGGGACGCGACGGCCGAGGCGGTGCTCGCGAACATCCACGCGATGGTGCGGGCGATCGAGCTGGCCGACCGGGACGCGCCGCTGACGGTGGCGGACCTGTGCGACATCCACGCGACGCTCGTCGCGGACGAGCTGCCGGAGGAGCACACCGGGCGGGTCCGCACCGAGCAGAACTGGATCGGCGGCAGCTCGTACAACCCGTGCAACGCGGCGTTCGTGCCGCCGCCGCACGAGCTGGTCCCGGCGCTGCTGGACGACCTGATGGCGTTCGTGGCGGCCGACACGCTGCCGCCGCTGGTGCAGGCGGCGGTGGCGCACGCGCAGTTCGAGACGATCCACCCGTTCGTCGACGGCAACGGCCGCGTCGGCCGCGCGCTCGTGCACGTCGTGCTGCGCCGGCGCGGGCTCGCCCCGCGGTTCGTGCCGCCGATCAGCCTCGCCCTCGCGACGGCGTCGCGCGACTACGTGCGCGGGCTCACGGCGTTCCGCACGGTCGGGGCACCGGACAGCGCGGCGGCCACGGCCGGCGTCGCCGAGTGGGTGGACGTCTTCGCCGCGGCCGCGCTGCGCGCGACGGCGGACGCGCGGGCGTTCGCGGCCCGGCTCACCGACCTGGAGCAGGGCTGGCGCACCCAGGCGCACCCGGTGCGGAGCGGTTCGGCGACGGACCTGCTGCTCGCGGCGCTGCCGGGCGTCCCGGTGGTCACGGTCGGGACGGCGGCGGCGTTGATCGGGCGCAGCTTCCAGGCGACGAACGAGGCGGTGGCCCGGCTGGTGGACGCGGGCGTGCTGGAGCAGGTGACGCTGGGGCGGCGGCACCGGGCGTTCGAGGCGGCGGGGCTGATCGACGCGCTGACGGCGTTCGAACGCTCCCTGGCCGTGCCGGAGGAGACCGACACGACGCGGCCCGCGCGGCCGGTGCCGCGGCGGGCGGGGACGTGAAACGGGTTCGGTCGCGCCCGGCGCGAGCGGGTATCGTGACCCCGCACCTCATGGCGGAGTAGCTCAGCCTGGCAGAGCAAGCGGCTCATAATCGCTGTGTCGCCGGTTCAAGTCCGGCCTCCGCTACGAAACGACGGACCCGGCCCCTCCGCAGGGAGCCGGGTCCGTCGGCCTACGCGGCACCGCCCCTACAACGGCGACGCGTTCACGTCCGTAGAGCACGTGCGGGCGGGGAAGGTTCGGCCGGACCGGCCTTGGACACCGCCGCCCGGCGTCGGGTATCCTCGGCGGGTTGCCCCCTGACCGTTGTTGAGGAAGGTTCCGCGCTGTGGCCGCCACCGACGTCCGCCCGAAGATCACGCTGGCGTGCACCGAGTGCAAGAACCGCAACTACATCACGCGGAAGAACCGGCGGAACGACCCGGACCGCATCGAGCTGAAGAAGTTCTGCCCGACGTGCCGGACGCACCAGCCGCACCGCGAGACCCGCTAGCCAGTACCGACGCCGAGGCCGGCCCCCGCACACACGCGGGCGCCGGCCTTCGCCGTTCCGGGAGCAGAATCGGCGGCGTGGACTGGGCGGCGCTGACGGAGGCGGGGCTGTACGACCCCGCGGCGCCGGGCGCGGCCGAGCGGCGGGAGCTGCTGGAGTTCCTCGTCGAGCAGGGCTGCACGCTGGACGAGATGGTGGCGGCGGAGGCGCGCGGGCGGCTGTTCGGGCTGGCGGGGGACCGGATCGTGCGGCCGGGCCGCGACGAGCTGACGCTGCGCGAGGCGGCCGAACGCGCCGGGGCCGACGTGGGCCTGGTGCAACGGCTCTGGCAGGCGTACGGCCTGCCGATCGTGGACGCGGACACCAAGGTGGCGAGCGCGGACGACGTCGCGTCGCTGTCGGCGTTCCTGGTCGTGGCGAGCCTGCTGGGGGAGGACGCGGCGCTCGGCCTGGCGCGGGTGGCGGGGGCGAGCGTGGCGCGGTTCGCGGAGGCGATCTCGGCGGCGTTGCGCGGCTCGGTCCCGGACCTGACGACGGAGAACGCGACGGAGGCGCGGACGGCGCGCGCGTTCGCGGCGGTGGCGACGCTGGCGCCGGCGGCGGGGCGGTCGCTGGACGTGCTGCTGCGCCACCACCTGGAGGCGGTGCGCCGGCACTTCGAGCTCTCCGGGAGCTACGACGTGGCGCACGAGCACCAGGTCCGGCTCGCAGTGGGCTTCGCGGACCTCAGCGGCTTCACCGCGCTCTCCGGCACGGCGACGGCGGCGGAGCTGTCGCGGCTGCTGGCGCGGTTCGAGGAGACGGCGAGCGGGACGGTCCGCGAGCACGGCGGGCGAGTGGTGAAGTTCATCGGCGACGCCGTGATGTGGGTGGCGCCGGTGCCCGGCGAGGGCGTCGCCGCCGCCCGCGCGCTGGTCGACCGCCTCGCGGCCGGCGGCACGGCGGCCCGCGCGGCGGTCGCGTACGGCGTGCTGCTCGCGCAGGACGGCGACTACTTCGGCCCCGCCGTCAACCTCGCCGCCCGCCTGGTCGATGCCGCCGCGCCCGGCCAGGTCGTCGTCAGCGAGCCGTTGCGCGAACGCCTCGGCGGCGCGTTCGCGACGGAGCCGCTGCCGCCCAGGACGTTGCGCGGGATTGCCGATCCGGTGACCGCGCACGTCGTGAGGTAGCGTCCGCGCACGCCACCGCAACGCCAGGAGGAGAGCCACGTGGGACGTCTGGACGACCGGGTAGCGATCGTCACCGGGGCCGGCCGCGGCATCGGCCGGGCCACCGCCGAACGCCTCGCCAGGGAGGGTGCGATCGTCGTCGTGAACGACGTCGACCCGGAGCCCGCGCACGAGACGATCGACCTCATCAAGGCGGCCGGCGGCACCGCGAGCGCGAGCCTCCAGAACACCGTCGACGCCGCGCAGGCCGCGGAGCTGGTGCAGTCGACGATCGACACGTACGGCAAGGTCGACGTCGTCATCAACAACGCCGGCACGACGCGCGACAAGACGTTCCACAACATGGACGACGAGCTGTTCGACTTCGTCTTCGACGTGAACTTCAAGACGTCGTTCCACGTCTCGCTCGCCGCCGTGAAGCACATGCGCGCGGCCGGCAAGGCGGAGCTGGAGCGCGACGGCCGCCCCGCCTACAACCGCAAGATCGTCAACACCTCGTCGGTCGCGGCGATCCTCGGCAACCCCGGCCAGTTCAACTACACCGCCGCCAAGGGCGCGCTCATCGCGACGACCCGCACGCTCGCGCTGGAGCTCGGCCGCTTCGGCATCAACGTCAACGCCGTGGCGCCGGGCTTCGTGGAGACGCGGCTGACGCAGCCGAAGGAGCAGGGTGACGGGACGTACGGCATCCCGGACGCCGCGCGCAACATCGCCATCTCGATGATCCCGCTCGGCCGCCCCGGCCAGCCGGAGGACATCGCGGCGGTGCACGCGTTCCTGGCCAGCCCGGACAGCGACTTCGTGTCCGGCGTCACCATCCCGGTCGCCGGCGGCCAGCTCGGGACCATGTGATGGGTCTCAACCGCGACTACGTCGGCCGGTCGTTCCCGGCCAGCGACCCGTACGAGGTCTCCCGCGTCAAGATCAAGGACTTCGCGATCGCGATCGGCGACCCCAACCCCGCCTACCTCGACCCCGAGGCGGCGCGGGTGCTCGGGTACCCGGACGTCATCGCGCCGCCGACGTTCGCGATCGTGGTGTCGTTCGGCATGGGCGGTCACGTCGTCGGCGCGCCCGACCTCGGTCTCAACTACGCCCTGGTCGTCCACGGCGAGCAGTCGTTCTCCTACAGCCGCCCGATCCACGCGGGCGACGTCCTCGTCGGCACGCCGACGATCACCGACATCCGCGACGCCGGCCGCAACGAGCTGCTCACCTGGGAGGCGGTCATCACGACCGTCGACGGTGAGCACGTCTGCACCGCCGTCAACACCCTCGTCTCCCGCGGCACGGCGGAAGGAGCGCGGCAGTGACCCTCGCCTACGACGACGTCAACGTCGGCGACGAGCTGCCGGCGCGCGACTTCAGCGTCCAGCGCATCAACCTCGTCATGTACTGCGGCGCCAGCGGCGACTTCAACGTCATCCACTGGAACGAGCGCATCGCCAAGCTGGTCGGCCTGCCCGACGTCATCGCGCACGGCATGTTCACGATGGCCGAGGCCGGGCGCGTCGTCACCGACTGGTGCGGCGACCCGGGCGCGGTGGAGGAGTACAAGGTCCGCTTCTCCAAGCCGGTGGTCGTGCCCGACGACGACCAGGGGGCGACGCTGACCGTCTCCGGCCGGGTCGAGGAGAAGCTCGACGGCAACCGCGTCGTCGTCGTGCTCGAGGCCACCGCCGCCGGCAACGCCGTGCTCCAGGGCGCGCGGGCGACCGTCCGCCTGCGGTGACCGAGGCACCGCCCGAGGTCGTCGCGCTGGCCGAACGCCGCGCGGCGGCCCGGGCGGCGAAGGACTGGGCGGCCTCGGACGCGCTGCGCGACGAGATCGCGGCGGCCGGCTGGCTGGTGCGCGACACCGCCGGCGGCTGGACGCTCGCCGCGAAGCCGCCGTACGACGTCCACGACCGCGTGACGGACCTGCCGGACCGGTCCGCCGAGCCGGACACCCGCCCGGTCACCGTCGCGATCCTCGCGGAGGGGTGGCCGGACGACGTGCGGCGCTGCGTCGACTCGGTGCTCGCGCACACCGAGGCGTACGTGCTCGTGCTCGACGCGGGGAGCGGGTTCCACGACGAGCGCGTGGAGACGTTGCACCTCGCGGCGCACCCGGGGTGGGCCGCGGCCCGCACTGCGCTGCTCAAGGCCGACACGGCGACCATCCACGTCGCGCTCGACCCGTCCCTCGAGCTCACCGGCGACGCGGTCACGCCCGTGGTGGAGGCGTTCGCCGACCCCGGCGTCGTCGCCGCCGGCGGCTGGGGCGTCAACGTCTCCGCCGACTGGCGGGAGTTCGCCGACGGCGAGCCCGGCGACGTCGACGCGATCCTCGGCTACCTGTTCGCGGTGCGCCGCGCGGCGGCGCTGGCGACGCCGCCGCACCCGAAGGCGCGCTTCTACCGCAACGCCGACATGGAGTGGTCGTTCGCCCTCCGCGAGGCGACCGGCGGGCGGTGCGTCATGACCGCGCCGCTGCCCGCGACCCGGCACCGCCACCGCGGCTACCACGACACCGAGCCGGAGTACCGGGACCGCGAGTCGCGGCGGACGTACGAGCGGTTCCTCCAGCGCTACCGCGGCCGCGACGACCTGCGCGCGCGCCGGTAGTCCGTCCGGGTCATTTCGGCCGAAACGCCCCCACGCGCCGCCGCGCGCGGCCATCCTGTCCCGCATGCTGGTGCTGACGATCGTGACGACCGCGCTCCTCCTCGGCGCCCTCGGCCTCTACGCCGAGCGCCACCGGCGCACCATCGAGCTCTGGGCGTGCAACGCGGCCGCCGCCGTGCTGCTCGCCGCGACGGTCCTCGGCCACGTCAACGGCCGCATCGCCTGACCCCGCACCCGACCTCCCGCGCCGCCCCGCCGGGCGCTCCGGCAGAATGTCGCGCGTGACCCCGCCCCCTCGCCCCTGGCTCCTCGCGTACCGCCTCCTCGGCCTCCGGCTCCCCGAGGAGTACCGGCCGTGGGTGGTCACCGACGTCAGGAGCCGGTCGTTCCTCGGCTGGCGCATCCTGCGCACGTTCCTCTGGCTGCTGGTGGGCATCGGCCTCTACGCCGTCGGCCAGCACGCGAAGCTCGCCTGGCCCGCCAAGAAGACGTTCGTCCTGCTGGTCTGCTTCGCCGCCCTGTACGCCGTCCTCGCCAGCCGCAAGACGCTCGTCCGGCGGATGCTGGCCTGGCAGCGGATCAGTGCCACCGGCGAGCCGGTGGCGCCGAAGCGGCTGGACCGGCTGGAGAACGCGCAGGCCGCCCTCGGCGCGGTCCTCGCGCTCGTGCTCCTCACCGCGGGCAGCGCCGTCCTGGGCTACGGCCTCCGCCCGACCAGCTTCGCCGGCGCGCCCTGCGAGGACCCCGACCCGGCCGACCTCGACCGCATCCGCGCCGCGATCAACCACCCCAACGCCAAGCTCCTCATCGCGAAGGAGCTCCACTACGGCGACCAGTCGATGATCACCGTGGTGCTCAGCGACCCCACCGTGACCGACCCGAAGTCCGCGGAGCGGGGGCGGCTCGAGTACGTGCTGGTGCGGGACGGCGTGATGAGCCGCCTGAACATCCCGGAGATCACGACCTGGCTGGACCTGCCGGTGTCCCGCCAGGTGGACCGCTCGATGGCCGACGCGATGACCCGCGCGGTGAAGTGCTTCAAGCGGGTGTCGCCGCGGTAGGGGTTACCGCGCCTCGCCCAGCACCGCGCCCATCCGCTCGATGCCGCGGGTGAGGTCCTCGTCGGACAGCGCGTACGACAGCCGCGCGTACCCCGGCGCCCCGAACGCCTCGCCCGGCACGATCGCGACCTCCGCCTCCTCCAGCAGCAGCTCCGCCAGCTCCGCCGTGCTCGCCGGCGTCCGCCCCCGGATCTCCTTGCCGAGCACCCCGCGGAACGACGGGAACGCGTAGAACGCCCCCAGCGGCTCCGGGCAGTCGACGCCCGGGATGTCGTTGAGCAGCCGGAACGTCAGCAGCCGCCGCCGGTCGAACGCCGCCCGCATCTGCGCCACCGCGTCCAGCGGCCCGGTGACGGCCGCGAGCGCGGCCGCCTGGGCGACGTTGCAGACGTTGCTGGTGGCGTGCGACTGGAGGTTGCCGGCCGCGGCGACGACGTCCTTCGGGGCCACCATCCAGCCGACCCGCCAGCCGGTCATCGCGTACGTCTTGGCGACGCCGTTGAGCACCACGCACCGCCCGGCGACCTCCGGCGCGACCACCGGCATCGAGACGTGCTCGGCCTCGCCGTAAGTGAGGTGCTCGTAGATCTCGTCGGTGACGACCCAGATGCCGTGCTCGGCCGCCCAGCGGCCGATCGCCTCCACCTGGTCCGGCGGGTAGACCGAACCGGTGGGGTTCGACGGCGAGCAGAACAGCAGCAGCTTGGTCCGCTCGGTGCGCGCCGCCTCGAGCTGGTCGAGCGTGACCAGGTAGCCGTTCGGCTCGTACGTCGGGATGACGACCGGCGTGCCGCCCGCCAGCGCGATCGCCTCCGGGTACGTCGTCCAGTACGGCGCCGGCAGCAACGCCTCGTCGCCCGGGTCGAGCAGCGTCGCGAACGCGTTGTAGACGGCCTGCTTGCCGCCGTTGGTGACGAGCACCTGGTCCGCGGACACGTCGTAGCCGCTGTCCCGCTTGGTCTTGTCGGCGATCGCCTGCCGCAGCTCGGGCAGCCCCGGCGTCGGCGAGTACTTGTGGAACCGCGGCGTGCGGCACGCCTCGGCGGCCGCCGCCACGATGTGGTCGGGCGTGCAGAAGTCCGGCTCGCCCGCGCCGAAGCCGATCACGTCGCGGCCCTGCGCCTTGAGCGCCTTGGCCTTCGCGTCGACCGCCAGCGTCGCGGACTCGGCGATGGCACCCACCCGGCGGGAGATTCGAGGCATGGAGGTAACCCTACGGCGCGAATAGAGTCCAACGCTGTGATGGACGTCGACCCCGAGGTCGTCCGGGCCTGCCAGCGCGGCGAGCCCGGTGCTCTCGACGCCCTGGTGCGCGCCACGTACGCCGACGTGTACGCGCTGGCCTACCGCCTCGTCCGCGACCGCGACGAGGCGGCCGACGTGACGCAGGAGGTGTTCGTGCGCGTGATGAGGTCCGTCGTCGGCTTCCGCGGGGAGTC
This sequence comes from Mycobacteriales bacterium, assembly GCA_035714365.1. Taxonomy (GTDB): domain Bacteria; phylum Actinomycetota; class Actinomycetes; order BP-191; family BP-191; genus BP-191. Next base: position 21,781 of record DASTMB010000094.1, read on the forward strand.
CGCGTTCGGCACCTGGCTGCACCGCGTCACCGTCAACACCGCCCTCACCGCGCTGCGCAAGCGCTCCCGGCGGCCGCTGCCGGGACGCGAGGCGTTCGGGATGCCGGGCGAGGAGTCCGTGCACGCCGTCGTCGACCCGGACGCCGGCCCGGAGGAGCGCGCCGAGCGCGCCGAGCTGCTCGCCCGCGCCGAGGCCGCCGTCGCCGCCCTCCCCGAGTCGTCGCGCACGATCGTCGTGCTCCGCGACGTCGAGGGCCTGTCCACCGCCGAGGTCGCCGCCGCCACCGGCCTCACCGAGACCGCCGTGAAGGTGCGGCTGTTCCGCGCCCGCGAACGCCTCCGCGCCTCCCTCTCCGACGCCTCCGTGACCCCGCTTCCCCGCCGCACCCGAAGGGGCACAGCATGAGCGCCCAGAACCCCGCGACGCTGCCCCCGCGCTGCGCCTCCACCCGCGCCGACCTGCCCGGCCTCGACGGCCACGAGCTGTCCACCCGCCGCGCCACCGAGCTGCGCGCCCACCTCGCCGACTGCCCCGGCTGCGCCGAGCTGGCCGCGTCGTACCGCTCCGTGCGCCGCACCCTCGCCGACCTGCACCACCTCGACGCCGCGCCGCCCGACGGCCTGCTCGACTCGATCCTGGCCCGCACCGCCACGCCGAACGCCGTCGAGAAGGCCGCCGTCTACGGCCGCGGCGCCGTCAGCGGCGCCCGCCCCAAGGTGATCGCCGCCGGCGCTGGCGTCGGCGCCCTCGCCACCGTCGGCGCCGGCTTCCTCGCCTGGCGCGCCCTCCGCGGCCGCCGCGCCACCGCGTAGCGCACGCGCGCGGAACCTCTCGCGGCGGCCGTTCGTCGGCATGTGACAGGTGGAGCGCTTCCCACGTACACTCCACCGTCTGGGCGAACGCTGCCCCTGCCCTGGCCTGCCCGGGGCCGGGTCGGTGCGAGCCCGGAAGGGCAGTAGCTCAACTGGTCAGAGTTCCGGTCTCCAAAACCGGCGGTTGGGGGTTCGAGTCCCTCCTGCCCTGCGAGACGACCACGATGGTGAGGACGTACGAGTGAGCAGCGACAGTGGCATCGGCGCCACGGCGATCGACGAGCCGGTAGCCGAGCCCGCCCCGGCTGCCGGTGGCAAGGGCGCGAAGAAGCCCCCGAAGGACCGCCGCGGTCTCGGCCGCGTCACGCGCCTGTGGCGCGAGGTCGCGGCCGAGATGCGCAAGGTCATCTGGCCGACGCGCCGTGAGCTCGTGGCGTACTCCACCGTCGTCCTGGTCTTCGTGACGGCGATGGTCCTGCTCGTCGCCGGGCTCGACTACGGGTTCACCCGGGCGGTGCTCGCCGTCTTCGGCTGACCCGCCCGCCCGACCCCCGATCGAAGGAAGCGTTCACCCGTGTCCGAGAACACCGTGACCCACGACGAGGCGCAGCTGCCCTCGGCGTACCGCGACGGCGAGACGACCGTCGACCGCGCCGAGGAGACCGCCGCGACCGCGGGCACCGCCGGGGAGCCGGTGGAGGAACGGGGCACGGAGGAGTCGACCGAGCCGGCCGGCATCGAGACGCCGGACGCCACCGCCGAGGCCACCGACGAGCCCATCACCGCGACGGCCGAGGAGCCCGCGGCCGAGACGGCCGAGGAGCCCGCCGCGGCCGAGACGGCCGAGGAGCCC
>DASTMB010000095.1 GCA_035714365.1 Mycobacteriales bacterium
CTTCGCGCCCCCGACCAAGTGCCACTCCCTCGACACGCACTTCGGAGAGGGAGGCAGGTCAGCCAGGTGGAGCAGCAGACAGCAACAACAGCAAGAGACAGAGAGGTAGAGAGATGAGAGAGAACAAGATCAAGAAGAGCAAGAGCAAGAGCAAGGACAAGAGCGGGGGACGGGTCAAGCGGTGGCGGCGCGGGTTCGTCGCGGCGCAGATGGTCGTCATGGTCGGGGCGTCGAACGCATGGGCGGCGCCGGGCGACGAGGGCATGGCTCAGGTCAAGTCGTTCGCGAACAACCTCGCCAACTACGTCACCGCCATCGCCGCGTCGGTCGCCGTGCTGTTCATCGCGATCAACGGCGTCAAGTACACGACCGCCGGCGGCAGCCCCAGCCGCCAGCTCGAAGCGAAGAACGGACTCGTGGCCGCCGGCGCCGGTCTCGCCATCGCGCTGTCCGCCCGCGTCATCGTCGGGCTCGTCGTCTCGGCACTCCAGTGACCGGCCACCGCGTGACCGTTCCCGTCCCTGCCGAGACGGGGGTCGAGGATCGGCTCGCCGGCGCGCTGACGTTCCGCCACGCCGCCTACCTCGCCGTCGCCGCCGCGGGAGTCGCGGTGATGCTGCTCGGCGACCGTTCGGTCGCCCGGCTGCTCGTTGGCACGCTCGTCGCGTTGGTCGGTATCGCGGGTGCGGCGGCGCGTCCGTACGGCGAGCCGCTTGACCGGCTCGTGCCCGCGGCGCTGCTGTATCTGCGGCGTCGCCGCGCCGAGCGGCGTGCGGCGGCATCGGACGAGGCCGAGGTCGCCGCGCCGCCCGCAGAACCGGAGCTCGCGGTCGAGCCGCCGCTGCCCGAGAGCGATCGCGGCGATGTCGCGACACCTCGGCGACGTGTCTCGCTCCGTCCGCTCGTGCCGGTCCTCGCTGCCGTCGTGGTTGTGGCGGTGGCGGTCGCGCGGTGGCCGCACCCGGCGCCGCCACCGCCCGCCCGGGTGGTCGTCGTGCCGGTGCCCGTCCAGGTGGTCGACCCGTGGGAGGAGGCGATCGACGATGCGGTGGACGCGTGGCTCGACGACGTCGTCGGTTCCTGAATTGCCGGTGCTGCTCAACGCGCCGGACCTGTCGCTGCTGGACGACGAGGGGCAGCTCGACCTGCTCGCGCGAGTGGCCGCGCTGCTCGACGTCGGCCGGGCGGTGCAGGTCCGGCACGAACGTCGCGAGGTCAGGGCTGACGTCATCGGCCGGTCCGCGGAAGACCTGCTGACGACGCAGCTGGCGGCCGCGGCGACCGTGTGGCCGACGCAGATCGTCGGCGGCGACGTGGCCGAAGGTGCCATCCCTGATGTTGACGCGGCATCGGTTGTCGGTGTCGTTCGCGAGCACCCGACGTGCGTCGAGCTCGACGACGGTCGGTGGGCGCGAACGTTCGTACTGTCGCGGTGGCCCGCGCAGGTGTCCGTCGGATGGGCCGGCGCGCTGCGCGGCGTCGCTGATCTGATCGTGCTGCATCTGCGCCCTGTGCCAGTCGCGGTGGCGGCGGCGCACTTCCGCCGCCGGGTCGCAACGCTGATCTCCACCGCTGCTGTGGACGAGCAGGCCGGGCGGGTGGCCGACCCGGAGACGGCGCAGGCGATCGACGCGGCCGAGGCGCTGTGGGAGTCGGTGCAGGCCGGGGTGACGACGGCATGGTGGGCACAGCTGCTCCTCACCGTCGATGCCGACGACCGCGCGGCGCTGGACGAACGAGCGTCACGGCTCGCGGACGCGCTTGCTCCGTGGCGGGCCACGGCGCGGGTGGTGGCGTTCCGGCAGCGCGCCGCGTACAACGCGACGACGGTCGGCGGTGCGCCGCTTGGTAGCCCGTGGCGGATGCTCGACGCGACCTCGGCGGCCGCGACGATCCCGGCTCCGCTCGGCCCGACCACGCCGACCACCGGTGTGCTCGTTGGTGCGGACGAGGCGAGCGGCGCGCCGCTGCGCGTGGATCGGTTCGGCTTGCACAATCCGGCGCGGCTTGTCGTCGGTACCAGCGGTGCGGGGAAGTCCTACGCCACGAAGCTGGAGGTCTGCCGTTGGCGGGTGCGCGGTGCCGAAGCCGTCGTCGTGGACCCGGAGGGCGAGTTCACGCGGCTCGGTGACGTGCTTCAAGGCCTGGTGCTCGCGGTCGGGGAGGAGCCGGCGGGGCTCGATCCGGTCGGTCTCGCCACCCGTCCGGGGCTCGCCGCGGCCGAGGGACTGGCGGTGCTGGCGAGCGTCGCGGCGGCGCTCCTTGGCGGGGCGCTCTCGGCCGTCGACCTCGCGCTGATCGACCGGGCGCTGATGGTGCTGCGCGCCGACGTCGGGCACCGCGCGACGATGGTCGACCTGCTCGGGGTGCTGGCGGACATCGAGGCGCATCCGCCGTTCACGGGTGCCGACCTCGCGGCCCGCTTGTCGCCGGCGGCGTCGGGGAGTCTGGCGCAGCTGTTCGCGGCGAACCCGGACCTGGATGACCCGCCGCCACTGGTGGTGTTCGACCTGCGCTCGGTGCCAGCCCGGGCGCGGCCGGCGGTGATGGCGTGCGTGCTCGCGTGGACGTGGGACCGGGCGACGACCGGTGCGGTGGCGACGCCGCGGCTGCTGGTGGTGGACGAGGCGCACCTGCTGCTGGACGACCCGGCGGCTGCGGACCTGCTGGCGCAGTTCGCTCGCCGGGCACGGAAGTACCACCTCGGCGTCGACGTCGTGACCCAGCGGCTCGCGGACTTCCTCGGTAACCCAGCCGGACAAGCGGTGCTCGCGAACACCGCGACGAAGCTGCTGCTCGGGTGCGAGGACCACGACCGAGCCGCGGTCGCCGCCGGTCTCGGCCTCACGTCTGCCGAGGCCGACCTCCTGCGCGCAGGTCGCCGCGGCCACGGGTTGCTGCTTACGCCGACGCTGCGTGCGGCCGTACGGGTGGTCGCACACCCAGCAGAGCACGAGCTCGCCTCCGCAGGGCCGAGGTCACGATGAAGCGCCTCCTCGCCATCGTGCTCGGGGCGGTGTTCGGGCTGCCGTTGCTCGCGCTGATGGCTGTCGGCGCGGCGACGTCGACCCCGCCGGCCGCGATCGCCGGGGATGACAGCGCCCAGGTCGCGGCCGCACCGGAGGCGTTCCGGGCGTTCTTCGTCGAGGCGGCGCGGCGGTTCGTGCTGCCACCCGCGCTGCTCGTCGCCGTGGCCGACGTCGAGTCCGGCTTCGACCCGCACGCGGTCGGCGACCCGATCCCCAGCGGCCCGGCGGAAGGGATGATGCAGTTCCTCCCGGACTCGTGGACGCGATTCAACGTCGTGCCCGGCGCGACGCCCTATGACCCGCGCGCAGCCGTGCTTGCCGCGGCGAATCACCTGCTGATCAGCGGGCGGCTCGACGGCGGTGGCTGGGACGCCGCGCAGGCACTGACCGGCTACGGCCACTCCGCGGCGTACGCGGCGACGGTCCTCGCGAAGGCTGCTGAGTACGGCTACCACTACAGCCCGGCTGGGCCGCCGCTCGATGCCACTCGCTACACGTTCCCGATGACCCCGCCGGGCGACTACGTCGACGGCCACCACGACTACCCGGCGAACGACATCTTCACCGCGATCGGCACCCCGGTCGTCGCGTGCGTCCGCGCCGAGGTGCTGCGCACCTCACCGGTAGAGACCGGCAAGGGCGGGATCACGGTGACGCTGCGCGGTGAGGACGGCTGGCGCTACTACTACGCGCACCTCTCGGTCCTCGACCCCGCGATCCGACCCGGTGTCGTCGTCGAGGCGGGCACTCCTCTCGGGCTGTCCGGCAACACGGGCAACGCCCGGAGGACCGAGCCGCACCTGCACTTCGGCATCAGCCACACCGGCTCGGTGGCCGGCGAGATCAACCCATACCCGTATCTCCGCCTGTGGGAGGGCGACCATGTTCCGCGCACCTGAGCCTCGCGTCTGGCTGCACGTCGTCGTGCCGCGCGACAACCACTCGGCGCCCTTCACCGCCGAGCAGCTCTACGCCGCCGTGCACGCCGCCACCGGCCGTGGGCAGTGGACCGAGGTCGCGCTGGTCGGCGCGGCCCGGCACGTCGGCATCTACCTCCGCGCGGAACGCTCGCGGGTCGCACCGATCCGGGCGCTCGTCCGCGCGACGTACCCGGACGCCGACGTGGTGCTGGCAGCGCCGCCACTGCCGGACCAGCCGGTCGCGGTCACCGGAGCGCGGTGGCGCCTTCGCGAGCACGCGGCGTTCCCGGTCAAGACGGTTCGCGAGTTCGAGAACAGCGAGCCGATGGCGATGACGCTGGGCGCGCTCGCCGAGGCCACCGGCGACGGCGAGTGCGGTGTCGTGCATCTCGCGCTCGCCCCGGCGCCGGCCCGGTTTCGTCGCGACGCCAAGGCGCTTGCACTGGCCCTGGCACGCGGCGAGGTGCCGCAGCCGCTGTGGGCGAAGGCGTTGAACGTCCCGCTCGACATCGTCGAGACCGTCGTCACGTCGCTGCTCTCGGCGCCGACGGAGGTGCCGCCCGCGCCGCCCCCGGTGGTGCATGCCGACCTGGACGCGCAGCTCAAGTGGGTCAACGGCAAGGCCGCGCAGGCGGCGTTCACCGTGACCATCCGAACGCTGTGGGGCGCACCCTCGCCGGTACGCGCCGCCGAGGGGCACGCCGCGTTGGTCGCCGCGCTCGGCCAGTTCGCGGTGCCGGGGCAGAACGCACTGGAGCCGGCACATCGCCTCACGCTCGCGGACTGGCCGGAGCTGCGGGCCGGGAACCTCGCGCGGCGGGAGCGGGTCGTGCTCGGCACCGCGGAGCTGCCTGGGCTCTGCCACCTTCCCGGCCCCGACCTGGTCGTGCCGCACCTGGCCAGGACCGGAGCCCGTCGCCGCGAGCAGCGCCACCGGATCGCAAACGACGCCCTGGTGCTCGCGGAGACGACGCACCGCGACCGTCGCGAGCCGGTTGGTGTGCGGGTGCGCGACCTGATGACGCACGCCTACGTCGTCGGCCCGTCCGGCACCGGTAAGACGACGATGCTGGTGCGTCTCGTCCTCGAGCTCGCCGCACAGCGCACCGCGGCCGTGGTGCTCGACCCGCACGGCGATCTCACCCGGCACGTCCTCGCGGGGCTGCCGGACGACGTCGCCGACCGGGTGCGGCTGTTCGACATCACCGACCCCGCGTCGCTGCCGACGATCAACCCGCTCTGGCTGCCGCCGCAGCCGAACGAAAGCGCGGCCGCGGTCGCCCGGGCCGTGCGCAGCGCCGCCGTCACCGCCGTCTTTGCGGACCTGTGGCGGCTGGACAAGGCGAGCGCGCCGAACCTCATGCACTTCCTCGAGGCCGCGCTCGCCGCCTTGGTCGCGACCGGCGACAGGTGTCTCGCGGACCTGCCGCGGTTCCTCACCGACGGCGCGTTCCGTAGGGAGGTCGTCGACCGTGCGAACGATGCGCGCATCGACGCGCGGTGGCGGGAGTTCGCCGCCCTCGCGCCGGACGACCGCTCCCGCACGGTGCGGGCGATCCTCAACAAGGCCGCCGACTTCGACCGCAACCCCATCCTCGCCACGATCTTCGGCGACCCCGGCCCCGGGCTGCGGCTCGACGACGTCATGGACCACGGCGGGCTGCTGCTCGTGAACCTGCCGCGCGGGCTCGTGCCCGAGGGCACGGTCGAGCTAGTCGGGTCGCTGCTCGTCACCCAGCTCTACCAGGCCGCGCTGGCCCGCGAGGCGCGCCCACCGGACGAACGGCCGCCGGTGGTCGCGGTGATCGACGAGTTCCAGGAGTTCGCGCTGTCGACGTTCGCGAAGGTCGTCACCGCGACCCGGAAGTACGGGCTCGGGCTCGTCGTGGCGAACCAGAACCTCTCCCGGCTGCACGCGGTCGGCCCGGACGTCCTGTCCACGCTGCTCGCGAACGTCGGGGACGCTCGTCGCGTTCCGTACGGGCAGCGCGGATGCGGAGTATCTGGCGCCGCTGTTCGACCCGTTCGACGCCGCGGATCTGCGTGCCCAGGCGGCGCACGAGTGCTACTGGCGGCTCACCCTCGACGGCACGCCGCAGCCCGTCGTGTCGGCACGGTCGCTGCCGCCCGCGACCCCGGCCCGCGCTGGTGTCGAGCTCGACCGCTTCGCCGGGGCCGTGTGCATCGCGGGACGACCGCTCGTGCTCAGCCAGCACGCGCCGACCGAGGACGTGTTCCAGTGACCCAGCCCGCGACGGTGCTCATGCCCCGCGACCACGAGCTCGTCCGCTGCGCCTGGTCCCTCGGGTGGGCGACCTCCGCCGTCCTCACCGAGGTGGTAGCGCCGCAGACCGCGGTCAGGTTCGTCACGCGACGGCTCCGCAAGCTGACCGCCGCTGGCTACCTCCGCCGGCGCCAGGTCATCGGCGGCAGCGGGCACCTCTGGCTCTACGGCGCGGGACGGAACGCGCCGGCACTCGATCCTGGGTACCGCGAGGCGTGGCGCCCCTCCGATGCGCAGGTCCTCCACACCCTCGCCGTGGGCGAGACGCTCGCCGCGCTCCTGATCCCGGGGCGGCTCGGCTCTCTCGCCATCACGTCTTGGCGCGGCGAGGCCGCGTTGCGGACCTGGCACCGGCCGGGCGAGCCGGTCGCCGACCTGCACGTCGAGTGGTCGGCGCCGGGCGGCGACGTCGGGGGGTGGTACGTCGAAGTCGACCGGGGCAACGAGGCCCGCAACGCGTGGCGACGCAAGCTCGTGCGCTACCTGCACGCGCGTGGACGAATAATGCTCGTCGTAACGACGAGCGACGCCCGCGCGCGCAACCTCGCGCTGCTCGCCCGCGAGCTCGGCGTCCCCGCGCTGACGACCGATATCGACACCCTGCGCCACGACGCCGTCCTGCGGGTCTACGACTCGATCAAGGGCGTGCGTCGAGCGATCGACGAGTAGGCCGTGTCTTAGCAGCGGTCTCGCACGACGCGAGTGTTTGGGTGCATGAACTCGGAGCGGTGCGCTGCGAGACTGGTACATGCCGTTGGCGATGACGGGAGATCGGTGTGCCAGCGCTCGGTGACGTCGCGACAACGTTCCAAATTGCAACCCACGTCCGTGAGTGGGGGTTGCTCTTCCGCGGGGCGCTCCGACGTCTGCGGCAACGTGACGACGACGTAGCGCCGGGAGACTTCGACGCCAGGTCGCGGGCGTACATCCGCTTCGAGGATGCTGCGACAGCGTCCGTGTTGCACGTTCAACTGCTCGCGAACATCGGTGTACCGCCTGGACTCGCTGGCGCGCTTTGGACATGGCCGGCAGCGATGCGGTCGTCGCGGCGCGTTCTGGACGAGATGAACGAGACAGTTGCGGCCCTGTTCCAGATCGCCCTGGTTGGCTCGCAGGATGTGCTGGCCGCGGCAGTCGCAGCGGCCGAGGCGATGGGCGATGTCGCGGCAGCATTCCCGGGGCGTCGCCGCGCTGCGGACCGATCGTCGTTCACAGTGCTTGTCGACGCAGCGGTAGACCAGCTCGGCTCCTTCGTAGACGCGGCACGGCGTGACCTCCAGCGCGCCTGAGGATGAGCGCGACGCGGCGTTCGCGTCGGCGTGGACTCACATCGACCGAGCGGCCGAGCAGCGCCGTGTTCTCGCGGAGTGTTGGTCGCGACTGTGTGAGAGCTGCGGATTCCATCCGCGTCTGAGCTCCGATGAGGCGGGGGGCGGACGTCTAGAGGTTCTCGTCGAGTGGCCCCATGACACGTTGCAGCGCGCGGACCGGGCCGCTACGCAGTTCGCGTCACACGTGAAGGCCGCGCTCGACGAGGCGATCCTCGCCGCCGCTGACGAGGTCTCCGGCGCGAGGGTCGACGATGACCCGGATCGGCATCGCATGCCGCTCTGCCGTACGCCCGACGAGTTCGCGCAACTGCTTGAGGACATGGTCCTCGCGGGGCTGCGCCCGGATCAGGTACGCGTCGTCGAGCTGTTCCAGCCCTTCGATGCCGAACTGGAGGAGTCGAACCGTTTCGACGTGCGGCCCCTGATGCGGCACCTAGCTGAGATGCTTCGATCCGATCGTGACGAGCGGCGACCGCGCGTCGCAGTGTGGGCGCACTCCGCCAACCCGATGGTCCGTGTTGATCCGCCAGGGACGGACCTGCCGTGTGAGAGCACCGGAGACGGCGTTCTGGAGCGCGTCCGCACAGTGGCGACGTTCACCCTCGATGACCCGACGGACATCGCGCGGGGACAGGGTAACCCGAACATCGCCTTCGACCTGATCTTCAACGATCACCCCCTGCCCGCACACCCCGACGACACGTTGGTCGCACGCTCCGCGGGGTTGCTCGCGGCTGCCAGTGAGTTCGTGCGCGGGATGGAGAGGTCCGTCGGTGCCAGAACGGACGTGAACCCGTGGCCGCCAGCGGCGTCCGTCGTGCGTGCTACCGACGCAACCCCCTGGTCGCCGCTCGACGCCGACACGTTCGTGGACGGGCCAGAGGTCGCGTCGATGCTGAAATCGTCCGACTTCGGCTTGGCAATCCATCAGGACGTCGCCGGGAACACGACGATGCTCGTGAAAGTCGCTGGGACGGTCTTCTGCAGGCCGATTCCCTCGGCTCTGCCGCTCGACACCCGCGTCCGTCGAGGGACGGCCGCCGAGGACGCCACCCTCGCGGCCGCATCGCGGTGGGGTCTGCCGGACTTCGTGATGCGGCCCGCAGTCATCGCGAAGGGGAAGGCGACTCGCGAGGTCGGTGACGGCACGATCATCACCGGCCGGCGAGCAGTCTCGGTCCAGGTCAAGTCGCGGGAGACGCCGAGCGACGACGCCGCACGGGAAGAGCGATGGGTGCAGAAGAAGGCCGCCGAAGGCGCTCGCCAGGCACAGGGCACCGTGCGGTCACTTCGCAGCTCGACGGTCGACCTCGTCAACGGCCGAGGGCGGGTCGTCCCCTGCGACGGCAGCGAGTTCGAGTGGGCCGGGGTCGTGATCATCGACCATCCCTCGCCGCCACCAACGTCCGTGGCGTTCGATGGAGTTAGCGACGTGCCTATCGTCGTTCTGTTGCGTCGCGACTGGGACTTCCTCTTCGACCAGCTTCGCTCGGTGTCCGCCGTCGTCGATTACATCCATCGCATCGCGTCCGACGGTCCGACGACGCTCGGTGAGGAGTCAGTGCGCTACTTCGAGCTGGCTCAGGCGGACGAGGACGCGGTGGGTGAGCCCGCGCCGGGGCCTGGGAAAGCTGGTGCGATGGTCGTGTCGCATCCTCTCCTGCCAAAGGCGCCGGCCAGCAGCCTCGACACGACGGGCCACACCGTGTTCCGCATCCTCCTGGAGGAGATCGCGCGTATAGACATCGACCGGGATGAGCGTGATCGCCTCGCGCTGCTCGCGTCGATCGACAGGTTCAGCGTCGGCGATCGCGCTGCACTCGGACGGCTGCTGCTCGATCACCTAGACGCGGTCACTGCTGCGCAACGCGGCACGACGATGTGGAGGTTCCGACGGGTCGTTCAGGACAAGGGTGCGCTGCACCTGGCGTTCGGCGCGTGCAACCAGTACACCGAGGTTCACCGGCAAGCATTTCAAGGGTGGGCCATGTTGAGGCACCACGAGCTACACACGGCTCAGGCGGTTCCCTCGGACAAGGTCCTCAAGACCGTCGCCGTCCTTCTCACTCCTCGCTACGGCGACTCCCGGCCGTGGGACACGAGCGTCGTTTCGATCGAAGGCGCCCTCGATGTGGACCCCGAAGAACTCGCTGCGCTGCAGAAGCTATGGAACGGATCTGGGAACGCCTGAGCACACGTCGCACGGGCTACCAACGAAGTTGGCGTGACCAAGGGCGGCGACTGGCGGCGACGGCGCTCTCCACGTCAGGTCCGCGCGTGGGGCCGCGGGCCGCGCATCCTGCGGGGTCGCCCCTCCAGCGTCAAGGGCGCGTGCTGCGCACGCGTCGCTGCGCGACCGCCTGCGGCGGCCCTTGACCCCGGAGCCTCTACGACCCCTCCGGACAGGACGAGCGGGCAGGGACAGGCCCTGCCCGCTGGACGCGCGGCCCGCGGCGAGAGGCGCTCGTGAGAGGCGCTCGGCGGGTCACCGCGGGCGTTGTGCTGTGGACAACGTCGCCTCGTCGGTCCTCGATCGATGCGGTTCTCCACAGATTGCTGCCACGCCCTTGAAGTCGCTCGCCACTAGGGCAGACTCCCAACTATGGTTGGGAACTCGCGCTACTTGACGTCGTCCAGCCGACTCACGAGTTGGGTCGCCTTGACGTCGAGAGCCCGCGCAAGCCGAACGACGACGGCAATCGTCGGGTTGCGCTCACCCTGCTCGATCTCGGACAAGTACGTGGCGCTGATCCCAGCGCGAGCTGCCAGATCCACCTGGCTCAGCTTCTTGCGACGTCGCAGCTCGCGCAGCCAGGCGCCGAACGCATGGCAGATTCGCGCGTCCCCGTCGTCGGCCACGGCCGAATCGTACGGACGCAATCACCGGAACACCTCAACGCCGCTGGCGCACCCGCGCACTCACCCACGGGAGGACACATGACTCAGACGATCATCGACAACGGCGGCGCGTACCTCGTGCTTCGGGTCGCCGCGGCGCAGGACCACGCCGAGGGCGCGACGGAGGACGCGCGCTGGTGCGCGCACGTGTGCGACCCGGCCAGCCCTCTGGCGGGCCTCTACGCGTTTGGCGCCTCGTTGCTGGAGGTCCGCGATGGGGTCGCGATGCTGGCCTGGGCGGCGGTGACGGCGGGGGAGCTGGCGTCGTTCGGCTACACGACCGAGAACCTCGTCGGCATCCACGTCGCGGTGACGACGACCACGCCGTACGACGCCGAGTGGCTGACCGTCGCCGTCGCGAACGATGCGGCGTAGGGAGGCTTCTCATGAGCGTAGACAACGGATGCCGGCGGGAAGCCGACGGTGAGGTGTACGAGACGTCCCCTGGCGATCCGCTCAGCGCCTGGGTCCGGTGGGCGGCCTGCGCCGGTCGTCCCGCCATGTTCGACGACCCGGAGCGGGTGAACGAGGCGCTGCGGCTGTGCTCGCGTTGCCCGGTGCTGGTCGAGTGTCGGCTGTGGGCGCTGCTCAACGCCGTCCACGGCGTCGCGGGCGGCATGACCGAGGGCGCGCGGACGGCGTGGCGGCAGAACGTCAGGCTCGACGAGCCCGAGGTGAGCATCGCCGACTTCCTGCCCCTCTCGGTCGCGGGCGCCGACCAGGGTTGGGGTCTTGGCCGGTCGAAAGTGATCCTTCGCGCGGTCGCGGAGCGCACGGCGAAGGGACAGCACGCCCAGGAGATCGCGGACGAGCTCGGCGTCACGCGACGCACGATCGAGAGGCTCAAGAAGTCGGCTGGCGTCCGCGCCATCGCGTAGAGGCCGCTGGGCTGAAACCCCCGTTTCGTGAACGGCGTTGCCGTGCGACCCTGTGGACAAAGCGGGGCGAACGGACGATGCCCCGGCCGCTCGGGCCCCGCACCGCGAGGTGTGCGATGCGCGTGCTGGTGGTCGACGACGAACGATCGGTGCTGAGCTTCGTCGGGCCGCTGCTCGAGCGCGAAGGCTTCACCACGACGCTCGTCGACAGTGGCACTGCGGCGGTGGCCAGCGTCCTCGACAGCCGCCCCGACCTCGTCCTCTTGGACGTCAACCTGCCTGACCTGTCCGGGCTCGAGGTATGCCGGGCGATCCGCCGCCAGCCCAGTTACGTCCCGGTGATCCTGCTGACCGGACTCGACTCACGTGAGGACGAGCTCGTCGGCTTCGCGGCGATGGCCGACGAGTACGTCACGAAGCCGTTCGTCCCGGAGGCGCTCATCGCCCGGGTCCGCGCGCTGTTGCGGGTCCAGGGGAGCGGGCAGCGGCGCGCGGTTCGGCTCGGCGACGTCGAGGTCGACCTCGTCGCGCGCGACGCGCGCCGGGACGGCGAGACGTTGCCGTTGCCGCCGAAGGAGTTCGAGCTCCTCGCGTTCCTCATCGAGCACCCGAACCAGGTGTTCGGTCGCCGGCAGCTGCTCAACAGCGTGTGGGGCGTCGACTACGACGGCGATCCGCACACCGTCGCCGTGCGCATGTCGAACCTGCGCGCTGCGATCGAGAAGAACCCGAACCGCCCCGAGTACCTGCTGACGCGCAACGGAGTCGGGTACTTCCTGCGGCTCGCGGACGGTGCGCCATGACGTGGCGATGGCTTGCGGCCACGCTCTGGATAGCGAGCCTCGGCGCGCTCGCCGGGTGGTGGCTGCTGACACGCCGGCGCGTCGACACCTGGCGGCTGCTCCCCGTCCCGGCCGCGTTGCTCGACGCGCGCGGCGCCGTTCGCGCGCGGACGGGTCCGCCTGGCGGCCCCGACCTCGGCGCCGCGACGGGGGTGCCCGCGCCGGGTCAGGTCGTGCGCGGCGCGACCGCGGACGGGACGCCACTCGCGGTGTCCGGCTTCCGTGGCGGCGCGCTCGCCGTCGCGCTGCCGCGCGATCCTGTCACCGACCGCCGCGATGCGATGCTCGCCGAGCTCGCACCGCGGCTCGCGCACGACGTCTACACCCCGCTCACCGCCGTCATCGGCCACCTCGACCTCATCGCGCACGAGCCGATCAGCGACACCGCGCGGCAGTCCGTGAAGGTGTGCCAGCACGAGATCGAACGCATCGCCACGATGAGCCGCGACATGCTCGCGCTCACCGCGCTGCGCGGCGGCACCGCAACCCGCAGCCGCGCCTACGCCGAGGCGCTCGCCGAGGAAGCCGTCGCCGGCGTGCTGCCGCTCGCGGACGAGCTCGGCGCGACCGTGACGTGCGAGGCGCCAGCCGAGGCGGCGATCGTCGAGGTCGCCGAAGGCGACGTCATCCGCGCGCTACGCAACCTGCTGCTCAACGCCCTCCGGCACGGCCTCGGCGACGCACGACGCGTCACATTGCGCGTGACCGCGACCAACGACGCCGTCACGTTCGCCGTCGCCGACTCAGGGCCGGGCATCCGGCCGGACCAGCTCGACGCACTGTGCCAGCCGATGGTCCGCGGCGACGGTGTGACCGGACCCGGCAGCGGACTCGGGCTCGCCATCGTCGCCGAGGTGCTTCGCGCCCACGGCAGCCGCCTGGACGTCGCGTCGGACGCGGACGGCGCGACGTTCGCATTCACGCTGCCGCGGGTGAACCGATGACGCCGTTGCCACGTCCTGTGCGACCGCCTGCGCGGATGCTGGCGGTTGCCGCGAGCGTGGTGACGCTGTCCGGTGCCAGCGTGGTAGGAGTGCCGGACGCGTTGCGCTCGGACGGCCTGACCGCGCGCACGATCGCCAGGCTGCTGGTGGCAGCCGCTCCCGACGACGCGAGCGACGTACGGGTCAACAACGTGTATGGCTCCGCGCACGAAGGGACGTGGCAGTTCATCGCGCACCTGACGTGGCGCGGCACCGACGGCACGGTCCACGGTGGGACAACCGAGCTGCCGCAGAACGGCGGGCAGCCACCCATCCCGTCGGAGCTGAGCCAGGACCGGCTCGAACAGGAGCACCGCATCGGGTGGACCGTCTCGCGCGTACGGAACGCGCTCCGCGGCGTCGACATCGGCGATGCGCGCCTGGCGATGCTCGAGCTCGCGATCGTGCCGGACAACGCCGCGACGGTCGTGGTGTGCGCTGCCGACCACGTGGGTGTTGCGGCGACGTGCACCGAGCGCGACCACAGTGGGCACGTCACGCGACGGTTCGTGGAACACCTCGTCGACGTGCCTGGCTGGGACGCGATCAGCGTCCAGCGCGAGTCCGCACGAATCAGCACGCGGTTCTGAGCCCACGGTGCGGAGCGAGCGGCGGTCGCGACGGCGAGCGGGATGGCTCGCGATCCTCGCGCTCCTGCTTCTCGCGGGCGTCGTCCGGACGTCCGTCGGCACGACTCAGCCGCGACCCGCGGAACCCGCGGAACCGGCACAGACGTTCCCCGAGACGGACGCGCCGTTCCCGTCGGACACCGCCTCCGATGTCGTGTCGTACGCCGATCACGTCGCGCTTGTCACGGCGGTCGCCGAGGCGGAGGAGCCGCAGACCGCGGTGGCGACGCCGACCGGGTCGAGCCTGCCGGCCATCCCGCGACGGGTCACGTTCCGGATCGATCGACTGCTGTGGAGTCGGCCGGATGGTCCAGGCGCACCGGCGACGGTCACTGCCAGGTGGTGCGGCTGGGTCATCACAGCAGGGAAGCGAACGCCGTGCGCTACGACGGGAACGCCGTGGGTGTTCGTCGGCGGGCAGTACGTCATGCCGATCGCGCTGGACCGGGGAGCGTTCGCACCGATCCAGCCGTTCGCGGTGTTCCGTTTCAACGACGGCGCGGTGACACTTGAGGAGCAGGACACTCCGCTGGCGCGGCAGCTCGCGAACGCATGGCTCGACCGTGTAGCAGGGGTGTTCGCGAACGCCGTCCCCGACCCAGTCTCGGTCCGGTACGGACATCTGAGCCCTCGTGCACGGCTCGCTGCGGTGATGGCGTCGCGGTCGCTTGCGTCGAGAATTCGGGACTGAGGAGGCACCCAGCCGTGCTCAGGCTTGGTCGACCAGGACGAGCCGCCTTACCGCGCGCGGTAGGCGTCCGCGCGGTGGCTGATCGTTCGGATGACGACGCGGTGCTCGGGTAGGTCGATCGAGTAGATGACGCGGAAGTCGCCGCGACGTGCGGCGTGGAAGCCAGCGAGATCGAGGTGCAGCGCACGACCGACGCGCTGGGGGTTGTCGCGCAGCGCGCCATAGACGAACTCGACCACCGCGGTTGCGACCTTCTCCGGCAGTCGCGAGACGTCGCGCTTTGCCGTCGGCGTCCACTCGACCCGGTACGGGTCGGCCATCAGCGGCGCCCGCGGACCAGCGCGAGCGCCTCGTCCTTGCTGAGCTCCGTCGCGGCACCCGCCTCGACCTCCGCCTGCGACTTGCGCAGGCGACGCATCAGCGGCTTGTCCGAGAGGATCTCCAACGTCTCCTCGAGACCCTCAAGGTCCTCGATGCTGAGAACTACCGCCGCGGGTCGGCCGTGCTTCGTGATGACCACGCGTCCGTGCTCACGCTCCAGCCGCTCGACGACCTCAGAGAGTCTGTTCTTCACGTCTGCGAGCGGGAGGTGCTCGGCGGCCGAGGTCATAGCCACGAGTATAGCCAGACCAGCCTCGCCAAGTGGGCATTGGTCCGTCGATGGCGGGCGGCCGACGCCCAGTGGCCGAAGACGGGCGTCATCCGCCTGCGAGTCCGCGTACGAAAGTTTCACTCCGACGTCGGGCCAAAGCCGAAGACGCAGGCGATGCGCGTGTCACTCTCGCATCCTGAGGGTGCAACCGTCATCGAATCCGAGGTCCGACGACCTCAGAAATAACGGGGGCTCGGCCGACTCCACCCTTCAGTGTCGCAGACGACCTTCCGAGACCAGACGGACAGCGTGGACTATCTCCTCGTCCGATGCTCCCGGGGCATGCATCACGCGCGCCAGGGTTGCCCCATGAAACCTTGTGCAAGAACCAGATGGGAGATCGAGGATCAGTACGTGACCTTCTGCCAGTCCCTGTCCAACCTGGAAATTGCCCTCGTAGTGAAGGCCGCCGTGGAATGGCGAGTAGATGCCGTTCTTTTTACGGAAGGTTTGGGCTTGCGTCTTGGGAGGAGCGGCCACGAAGACCTGACCACCGACGCTGCGTCGCTCCTGATGCCCGCTGAACCTGGGCGCTGACAAGTCGATGCCGCTGCAAGCACGCAGGTGTTGCGTGGCAAGTCGGGGGCGATCAAGAGCGGCCAGGTTCAGGTCCAGAGGAAGACTGGATCCCTGGAACCGGGGATTCACGTCCACCACATGTTGCGCGTGCTCAGTCACGACGACATCGGCGCCGGCTACGCCTCGGAAGCCAGCCTCGCGGAGTACCCTTGCCAGTTTGGTGAGTTCGCGCTCCGCGCCCTGCAGTGCGTGCTCGCTGACGTCGTCGGCGATATGGAAGGTGTTGCCTGTAAAACGGTAAGGCCGCAAGGGATCAGAATCGTCGAACCGCTGCACGGTGGGCTCGAAGATCTGCAGGTCCTCATCACCGATACAAAGGTGGAAGTTTAGCGAGTGTCCTTCCATGATGCGCCAACCGTACAATTGTGCGCCGCGCGCGGCAGCGCGGACTGTGGCCAGGTCCGCTTGGCTATCCACTCTGAAACAGGTTTTACCAGATACGCCGACGACGCTCTTGACGATAAATGGACACCCGATTTGCGACGCTAGCGACCTGTAACTCATCCTCGGACGGATCGGAACGACGCTCGGAACGCTGACGCCGCGGGAGGCTGCGTGGTCGGTCAGGAACCTTCTGTCGGAGATCCGGTTCACGACTGATGCGGAGGTGCCCGCGACCGCAGAGCCCACCGCGCTGGCCCATCGCTCAAGATGCCCCGTCGAACGGAATGGGACGATCAGGTCCGGCCGGCGGCCTGGACAGGCGTACCCGATGTGGATCAGTGCCTCGGAGTGCCTCTCAAGATCTTCGCTCGATAGCGACCTCCGTCCGATTGCGTCTTCGAGACTGACCGATCCAGTGTCGAATACAGTCGTACCACTGGCGCTGCCGTAGAGAAATGCTCCGCGAATCGATACGTGCTCAAGAGAGCTCAGCAGGAGCGTGTCGCTCCCACGGTGGCCAAACCAAGCGACAGATGTGCTGCGAGAGGGGGTTTCACCCACCGCGCGCGTGTTCCAGACTTTCGACGGCAGCGAATCGGAGTTGGCTGACCGTGCCGTCGTCAAAGCAATACTCGGGCGGATCCGCGGGGTAGGGCACGTTGGCCTCGACCGCCAAGTGGGGCAGGACGACGGCAGCCGCCGCATGCTCTCCGCCGCTGATCCGGATGGCAGCGCCGACGCCGAGGTCAGGCCACCAAAGACCGTACGATCCACCCAGCCCACCTTTGGCGATGACTGCCCCCCTCGATGCTTTCACAAGCTCGGTGGAGTACTGGCCGGTGCCGGCATACAGTTCCGCGAACTTCGAGATCGAACCCGTCAGCGAAGACCCCGCATTCCCCATGCCCTCCGACAGTCGTGCGAAGCCCGTGGCTACGGAAGTCAACGACGCTCTAACCGACGGCATGCCGCAGTGGTCGCGGGCCTCTGCGTGAACTGCACCGGCAGCGAACTTCTCCACAAGGCTGCGATACGTCGCCTGAACCGCACTGGAGGTGCTCAAGTAGTCGT
Source organism: Mycobacteriales bacterium (assembly GCA_035714365.1). Lineage (GTDB taxonomy): Bacteria > Actinomycetota > Actinomycetes > BP-191 > BP-191 > BP-191. The sequence goes on from DASTMB010000095.1 coordinate 17,172, forward strand.
CGTCGCCGAACTTGCGTGCCAAGGCGAGCGCACCGATATGTTCGCCCGAACACTCATTCTGCAAATGGACTCGCTGTTCGTCCTTGTCCGCTGTGAAGGGCAGGTGCGAGGAACCCAATCGGCGGCGGACGGATGTGCGAAGACTCGCGATGTCCACCTCAAGATCGGTTGCCATTCGGCTCAGTGCAGCCAAATGCATGTCGGTACCGGTATGAGAACCGGCAGCTAATGCCAGTGTTGGGCTCGGCTCCTCGGGAGCCAGACTATGCTCGATCAGTGCCGTCGCTCGCGGGATCTTCGTCAATGAGCGGAGGAAGAAGAGTTGGTGAGGAGCGCCCAGGCTGGCCAGGACCCGGCCCGAAGAATCACATACGACCGCGCTTCCGGGGAACTCCCTACCTGAGGCAGGGTCGATGGCGACGACGACGTCACCTAGGGGTGTTAGATCTTCGCGCATGGCCCTCACCGCGGCCCGAGGAGCGCCAGGACGTTATTCGTACATGGAGCGCATGTAGGTCCGAGCGGAAGGTCGAACTGTCGCGTGATCTCTTCGGCCTCGACAAACAGGTCTTGGTACTCGTGGCCAGCAGAACCTCGACGGTGCGCGAGCATCGTTCCGTTGAGTGGCCGGAACGGCGAGATGATGGGCATTACCCCCCGCTCTGCCAGTTCTTTCACGGCGATGGCGGTCTCTGTGAGCGGCTCAAGCCCCGCGACCAGGATCGAGCGTGCACGAATCGGACCGAAGACACGCCCTGCGTGGGACAGCGCCTCCAGATATCGGTCGCGCCCGATTCTCCGATTTTTGCCAGGGATATAGTGCTCCCAAGCAGCGGTGCTCCAGAATTCTAGGTTCATTCCGAGTTCATCCACGCCGGCTTCGAAGAGTTCATCGATCCAGTGATTCTCGAGCGGAGCGGCGATCATCACGTAGATCGGGATGCTCGCAATGGCAGTGTTCTCCGACTCTCGGATCGCCTTGATGATCTGCAAACTGCGCTTGGCGCCCATGTCGTCACCGGTGGGCGTGCCTCCGCCCAGAAGCAGGTGGCGTGCCGGTCTGGTGTCGTCCGTGACGGCGAGCGCCATGACTAGCAAGAGCTCGTCGATCACACGCTGGGGGGCGTCGGCCTCTGCGTTCTGGCCAATGGAGCAGTACTGGCATCGGTCATTCTCGTTCCAGAACGAACATGTCGGCCCGGTCAAGCTGTAGCACAGACGGTCGGCGGAGCACATTTGTGCGATGCGCTCCGCGTTGCGGCCCATAGGGTCCAAGGAGCCGTAGTAGCTGGGGCGAGCGACCGGACTGACAGCGCACTCGTAGTCGCCACTGCTCAGGACGAGCCCGCCTTCGCGTGCATCGAGCACAACCTTCGAGCTAAGTGCGTAGTGCTCCACGACCGGCGCGTTGAGATAGATGTCATCACCTAGCGCAAGGTCGAGACCCCCGGAAACCCCGGAGCGTGTCCGCACCGGTTCGGTGGCCGACCCAGTCGCCTTGTGCGCGTTGAGGTGCCGGGCCCCCGCTGTAGTGAGGCTGAGTCCTTCAGCCAACGCCTCGATCTTCAGCCCCGCCGCGACGATCGCGTGTTCGTTCCATCCGGAAGTCGCTAAGTGCTCCCGGAAGCGATCTGAGAGGAGGAGCGCCACGCTAGATCGACCCGTTGTAGGTCCCGTGCAGCTTGCGCTCCAGCCAGAGCTGCTTGAGTTCGGCGCTCAGAGCCGCGGGAACTGCGGGCGCATCGCTTACGCGCATGTTGATGCGCACATGGTCGGGGTTGGCCGACCCGGGGATGGTCGAGGACACGGCACTGTGCTCCAGCACGTACCCGAGGGCACCGGTCGTGAACTCGACACCGTGCCGCCCGAACGCGTCTTGGACTAGCGCACTCATGCTTGCCTGGTCCTCAAGCCACCCGGGCTTGACGCTGAGTGGCCAGGAGGCGCGCCAATCGCCCTCTTCGAACTTCTTGTCGGCGGTCCAAGGCTGAACGATTGCGCCCGAGCTGTAGGGGCTCCTCGCGATCACGCCGACCCCGTGCTTGGCAGCAAGCGGGAGCAGCGTGTACTCAGGTTCTTGCTGGAACGCGCTGAACACTGCCTGGATCACGTCGACCCTGCCGGCTTCGATGTGCGTGTTCGCGTCCGCGGCTCCCTCGTCGGGGACCGAGATCCCGACGGCGCGCACCAGACCCTCCTTTTTGAGGTCCTGCAGGCACTCGGACCACTCCTCGCGCGAGTCCCAGGCCTTGCTCCAAGTGTGAATGAACAGCAGATCGACGTAGTCGGTCTGGAGTCGCTTCAGGCTGTCCTCGACCTGGCCGCGGATCCACTCGGGCGAGTACGCGTCGTCGATCGAGACCTCGGCAGCAGGTGCGAAAACACCGTTCTGGGGCTTTACCTTGGTCGAGATGACCACGTCAGAACGGGTGAGCGCTCCACTGGCGAACATGGCGCCAAGGAGCTCCTCCACGTGGCCGCCTCCGTAGCCGGCCGCGCTGTCGATGAAGTTGGCGCCTTCGTCGACGCCAGCCAGAATGGCTCTCTTGGAGGTGTCATCGTCGGTGGGTCCCCAGACATCTCCGCTGAACTCCCAGGTGCCGATTCCGATTTCGGAGACAGTGATATCGCTGTTACCGAGCTTCCTGTATTTCACTTCGTTTCCTTTCAGTCGTGCGGTGCTAGAAGCGCCGTCGTTCCAGGCCGAGGGTCGGCTGGCGTTGGGATTCTGAGTAGTCGTGGGCGAGCAACATGGCCGAGACGGCGAACCAGGGTGCACTTGCGCTGATCACGCCTTCGAGGCTGTAGGCGGTCCACGTCGCGTCCCGCGCGGACCAGTAGCGGTCCAGCACCAGCTCGACAAGTGCGCGTTCGACGGTGTCGACCTCGAAGGGGGCCAGGCATGCTCGCTTGGTGCGCGGAAGGATCCGAGATATCCGTTGGTCCCCTACCTGGGCAGAATGCGTAGCGGTACTCGAAGCCAAGCAGTCTTCCCAGAAGCCGCTGCACGCTTCCTCCAGGTCAGCCATCTTGGCTGTGACGAGGTCTGCCCACCGCCGCACCAGGACCTCGTACGGTGTCGACGGAGGAGCCTTGAGCGCCTGTCGCCCTCTGGGCGAAATTCGGGTTGCGAAGCACGCCCCGGGCTTCATGACACGTGCGATGCCGCATAGCCATTCGTCCCAGAGGCTCGGGGGGACGTTATCGAATACCTTGTCGCCAACAACGGCGTCGACTGAGACATCATCCAGGGGCAGGTCAAGCCAGTCGGCCGTGACGAAAGTCTCGTTGGCGGCGCGAGCCAACACGTGTTCGGAGCGAAGCATCATGCCGGGCGAGATGTCAGCGCAGATCAGCTCGCGTGCGCGTTCGGCCAACACCCGGCGAAGGGTGGGAGTGCAGCCGAGAATGAGGACCCGGCCCGTAATTCCATCTCCCACCAACCGCACATAGTTCGCCGCATCGGATTCACTCGGCGCTGCAGGCGCCTGAACGTTCATCCACTGCTTCGAGAGGAGCTGCCACTTGTCGAAGGGCGACATCACCGACCTTGCTGGCGTCGTCGTTGTTGTCCCGTCGGTCATTCGTCGACCTCACTGTCGGGCAGGAACGGCAGCAAGACGGGGAGCGACACGTAGCCGGCGGCGGCGTTCACGTGACCTGCTGCACCGATGGAGATGGCACGCACGCCTAGGCCGTCAGCGATCGACGTGCTGTGAGGGATCGAGATGTACGGGTCGTTGTCGCTGTACAGAACTACCCGAGAGGGGATTTCGCGGCGCAGTAGCTCCCATTGGAACGGATCCGCCACGAACGACCTGTTGATCGTGTCGAAGCGATCGATGTCGACTTTGCCGATGCAGCCCGCGACTGAGATTAGACGGTCGAATGATGCGCGCTGGCGCTCGACTAGGCGTAGAGCGAAGGCAGTTCCGAGGCTGTGGCTCACGCACAGCCGGTAGTTGGTGTCCTCAGTGGAGCACTGCTCGTCGAAGGCGGCGAACCAGTTCTCCAACGAGTGGTTCGGCTCGACTGGCAGTTCTGGGACATCCACCGAGTAGCCATCGTCGCGGAGGCACTTGGCAAGCCACGGGAACCAGTTCTCCCCGGGGTAGCCATCAGTTCCAGGAAGGATCAATGCCCGCCGCGACGAATCTCTGGTCTTCATGCTCATGCCTCCGCTCCGAGCGAGATGGCGCCGAGAAGTGGAGCGATGTTCGCTCGCACCCCCGCCCAGGCGATCTCGAGTAGGTCAGCCGCGATCTGGGCCGTGCGGCAGGACTGAGCCAATGTGTCGTTGGCGGATGCGGTGGCCGTCTGCCACAAGGCCTCGTCAATAGCGCGACTGGCCAACTCGGCTGCAGCGTCGGCAACCTCGGTCCACTCGACGTGGAATGCGAGCAGTGCTCGCATTGCGAGCGCGCCGTCAAGTTCTTTACCGCTCGCTGTCCACTCGTTACGCCTCTCACGTACATAGGCAACTCCAGGGTGCAAGCGACGGTCGTCTTGGTCGACGCCCACAGCGGCTAGCCCTGCGAGAACCATCGACGTGGCTTCGAGGTCCGAGTTCCAGCCGTGGGTGCCACCCGGCCAAATGCCGTTCTCGCACGCCCCGCCGTCCTTGACCGGCTTGAGGAGCCAGTCCGCGCTCTTCCGAGCGGCTTCGCTGGTGTGCACCGTCTCACCGGCTGCGCCCATGGCCATAAGAATTCGAGCAGTGACCCAAGGAACTGATTCAGGGAAGAACCCGCCGCTGGGAAGACACCAGTCCCACACTGCTTCCACCAACTTGCCGAGGCGATCGGCATCGCCGACGCTGGCCTCTGCCGTGAGGCAGAGACCGGCGACCCAGGTGGCATGGAATTGGTCGACCTCCTCGTCAGAGAGGGTCTCCATGAGTGAGCCGATCTTGACGAAGTCGTCGCGGGTGCTGAGGTGGCTGAGGTCGATGTGCAGCCCTGCGGGGCCTACACGCCAGACGTCTCGCAGGAAGGCGCGACTCGAAGACGCCATGTCGAGCCGACCGACTGCGGCCAACGCTTGACAGGCGTACATCGCCGATGAAGGCGTGTGACCCCAGGTGGGGTCCGCAGTCTGCTGGCGCATGATGCGGTCGATCAGGCTGTTGAAGCACGTCCAGACGTGAACGACCTGCTGTGAGGCCTCATCGAGGGCCGAGGTGTCGCGGAAGGTGGCTCGGGCGCAGATGGCTCGAAGGGCACCGATCGCGTCGACGCCGGGAAGGGACTCGAGATACCCGGTGACGAGCGCCTCGGTCGTCTTGTACGGGCCATGCTGCGCGAGGCGGTTCCAGGCACCGCCGTTGGATAGCTCAGTGGCGAGGATGGCGCACAATGACCGGTGTCCGAGGCGCATGAACACGCCCTGTACGCGGCCGTAGTTAGCCCGCACGAGAGCGTCCAGGATGTGCTGGTCGATTCGCGCAGCCTGGGCCAGAAAGCGTCGGGGCGCGGAAATGTCGAACTGTCCGAGTGCCGCGAGGACGAGCAGGGTGCGCTCGAGCTCGTCCTCAGCGATGTCGACGTTGTTCGAAACATCGCTGAGGAATGCCTGTGCCAGGCGCCCCTCGGGCGCCTCTCCGAGAAAATCCGGCCCCTCAGTCCGGGCAAGCTGGAGGGCGAGTCGGAGCAGGTGCAGATCGTTGCCGTAGCGCTCCGCGATTGCGCGACCGTCCTCGGGAGTGATTCCACCACCGCTGAAACGCCTCGCCATCGTGGCCGACAACTGGCGAGGGCTGATGGAGATCGTGAAGACGCCGGTAAGCATCCCGGACGCATGGCTTCCGAATTCGCGCCAGGTTGCCGCGCCGACGGTCAGGCCGGCGCCTTGATCGAGTCTGCTCGCCTGCCTGAGGGAGGCCACCCCCAAGATGAGGTCGGCGCCGCCGGGATAACTCTGTAGGTCATCGACGAGGATGACGGTGGCGGCGGAGTACCGGAAGAGGATGTCTCTCGCAACGGCCGCCGTCGCCATCGGTGTCTCGCCGAAGTTCACGTAGAGAACGTCGCGGGCGCTTGGCTCCTCGAGGAGCTCCTCGGCTAACTGCAGAATGAGAGTCGACTTTCCGCTCGAACTCGCGCCCGTGATCAACACGTGCTGATCCGCTCGAAGCCGGGCGGCAGCTTCGTCGAGATGCGGGTGCCGGATCGGCGAATCAGAGAACGGGAGTTCTTCAAGGACTTTCGCGGCCGGTCGTAGGACAGAGTAGCTAGCCTCGGGGACGTTCACGTTCTGCGTATCCACGGCGAAGTCACGAGCCGGCCGACCTTCGGCGAGACCGCGGAAGAGCTTGAGTGCAACCAGATCCTCGAGGGCAATAGCCCCTGTCACCAGTTGATCGAGCTCCTGCGGTGCGACGAGGACGCCGTAACGACGAACGAACTCCAGGAAGCCCATATCGCCGGACGGAGGCGGGCACACGCTACTCGGCACCAGGCGGAGTACCAGGCCGGTGCGGGCGCGCGGCGCCAACTCTTCGAGCTCACGCAAGCGCGGAGCCTCCTCGAAAGCCAGCCGGCCCTCGGCCTCCGCAACTACCTCGATCTCGATCCCGCCTACCTCTAAGGGGGCCGGACCCAACAAGACCCGGCTGTCCAAGGCGGATGTAAGCGGCGTCCGCGGCGGGGTGTGCGGGTAGATGATCGAGTCCAGCAGAAGGAGAGCCTCGCGGGCGAGGGACGCGTTCGCCTCAGCGTCTGCGGACCAGGTCCGCTGCCACCTCCCAGCGTCACGCAGGCGTGCGTACTCGCGGTCCTTACCTGATTCGACCTTTCCCCGCGACGGGGGCAGGCGCTTTCTGGGAGACGACGCGACCTCCACGATCGCACTTGCGAGCAGTGCTAGAAGTCGGGAGGTGTTCCGCTTGCCAGTCTGACCACTGCTTCCGGTCCCGAGCTTCACCGCGACGCCCTCGCGCCTCTGAGTCAGGGTCTTGTGTGCCGCATCGTCGCCGAATAGCTGACGCAGCGCTTCGGCCACGATGCCGTAGGCGAAGTCGTACTTGTGGCTCTTGCCATCCTCTCCGCTGGTCGTGCCCGCGCGACGCCCAAGGTGATCGATGCTATCCAGGAGCAGTCCGCGTCCAGTTCTGCCGCTGGTCTCGGCGAGATGCAGAAGGGTGGTAGCTTTTGCCTTGATGGCGGCCTCGCTCCCAGCCGAGGAGATGAGTTGTCCCAACTCAATCTCGAGTGTTAGCGGTTCGGCCGGCGTGGTCGAACGTCGCGGCGAAGGCATAGCTCAGATTAGGCCGGCTTCAGCCTCGCGTGCACCATCTGTCGCCAAGTGTGCGGCAAGTGATCACCAGCCCGCCGTTTGACCGGTTAGACCAGCGTCTGAGTCCTCTGAACGGGCAGTACAAACGTCTGCGTGCTTGCGGTCGAACTGATCACTGACGGGGGGTGCAACTGAGCGGTCCAAGTGCGGCGCACTTGGACCATGTCATCTTCCAACAACACCGTCCGCGCGTCCTCGACTGGCGTCGACGCCACCACCTGCGAACCCCTGGCTCTGGGGGCAATTGAACCGGAGCACCCGCTCGCGCCGCTCGCCGCGCCAGTGGTCGCCGCGCTGTCCGGCAAGGACTTCCCGTGCACCTTCGTCGGGCTTGCGCTCACCCAAGGCTACCTGCGGTTCGCGCACATCGACCCAAGCGACCCCGAGTACGTAGCCGAGGCGCACCGGTACATCTCGCAGTACCTGCGGGGCGTGCGGGGGGCGGCGAAGTGCTCGCAGCGGGTTGCCGTCTCGATCGTGCTGCTGCTCGACATCGAAGTGCCCGCGGACATCACCGCCGAGGGTGTGCGCGACATTGCCTGGACGCTGCTTGCCGAGTTGCACTTCTACGACCGGGCGGTCGGCAACGCCTGGCCGATGGAGGTGCCGATGGACATGACGGACAGCCGCTGGGCCTACTGCCTCGAGGGGACTCAACTCTTCATCAACATCACCTCATCGACGCTGGCCTTGCGCCGTAGCCGCAACCTCGGCCGACGCCTGGTGATGGTGATCCAGCCGACCGATGGCCTGCACTACATCGCGCCCATGAACGCCAAGGGCGACAAGATCCGGGAGACCATCCGCTGCCGCATCGACAGTTACGACGGCCTGATGCGCTCGCCGACTCTGGCGAACTTCGGTGACAAGGGCAACAGGGACGCGAACCAGTTCTTCCTCGAGGACACCAACGCGCCGTGCGTGTTCGCCCCGCCGCAGATCCCCGCCGTCGTCGAGCTGTTCACGGAAGAAGCCTGACCGTGGTCGAGTTCCGCATTGCGCCAGAGATCGGGGAGCACTACCCCGACCTGTTCGTCAACCTCATCGTAGTGCGCGCGCTGGACAGCCGGCCCGACGCCGCGGCCTGCGAGCGCATCGTGGCCTACGCACGCTCGTGCGAGGAGCAGCTGCGCGTGGAGTTTCCATCGAAGGAGGCGCTCGCGCTCGACCCACGTGTGCAGGCGTACTTCGAGATGTTCCGCACCTTCGGGTCGAACCCGAAGCGGATGAAGCCCAGCCATTTCGCCCTCGCCGACCGGGTCATCCGCGGTGGTGAGCTCCCCGACATCTCGCCACCGGTGAACCTGTACAACGCGTTGAGCGTGCGCCACCTGGTGCCTTTCGGCGGTGAGGATCTGGACACCGTCGCCGACTTCTTCGAGCTCGGCTACGCGACCGGCGAGGAGCTCTGGACCCCAATCGGGGGGACCGAGCCGCAATCCACCCGCAGAGGGGACGTCGTGTGGCGCGACGGCCTTGAGGTGTCGACCACGTCGCTGAACCACCGCCAGTGCGACAAGACCAAGCTCACGTCGAAGTCGCGGAACGTCTACTTCCTGTCCGAGGGCTTCCGCGGCGTGAACGACCGCCACATCGACACGATGTCGGCCGAGTTCATCGCTGTCTTCGGGGACTTCCTCGGCGGGACCTACGAGCGGTTCATCCTTACCCGGGAGTCGCCGACAGTTCGACTGAGCGGGGTGACGTCGTAACCGCCACGTCGACTGCGGCGGCGGCGTCTTCACCCACCGCAACCACCCGCGGCCCGTTTGGCTCGCACATGCCGGCCGCGCGCATCGGCGTCGGCCGGCCAGCTCGCGCCGCGCCCTGTACGTCGAGGGCGGGATCGGCTACGCCGGCCCGGACGAAGTGACCGCCCCGGGTTCAGTGGAGGTTCTCCGCCGGCTGGGGTTCCGGCCGGGGTGACGTCGATGGTAGTGATCGTCGAACTCGGCGGGTGGGGTTAACGCGGCCTGCATGGAACCTGCGGCGCCCGCGGCCGTGGTTTGCTCGCAGCGTCTTGTTGGCACCTCTCGTGAACGGGCCGAACTCGGTAGCCGGCCTGCTGTGGTTGCCGGGAACTGGTCGGCGGCCGATGTGCGCCGACGTCGCCGAGAAGGTCTCACTCATCCGTTGGGCGTAACCCAGTGACCGAGCAAGTCACGGCTCCCATTCCACCAAGTCCTTACGCCCTGGACCTGCCCAGAAGTCGACCAGGGCGTCTACTAGGGGGGGAGGCCATGTGCATAACAAGTCCGAAAAGTCAAAACCCTTAATCGTCCGTGTTGGGCTCTGGGCATCTATTGGCTTCGTGGGCGCGTAACCTTCTGGCCGGAAGGTGCAGTAGTCCCGATCGAGCGCGAAAAAACGTACGCTCCGTCCCGGTCCTTCGCGGAGAAGGTCTCACCAACGACCTCGTACGTTACGGCATCTCGTATCTGTGTCTCGTCCAGGGGCTCCAGGATGGACGCGACCTTGGTCCACATAGGCTCACTTGGGATGCCTGAACCGCTACGGGTCATATCCAACAGCCGTGCAATATCGACGAGATCGATCTCGAACTTGCTCGCAATCAACCGGGGGCTTCGAGCCCACGCTTGAGCACCCCGCGTGAAACTGTTCGCGGACGTAACAATCATTCCGCGCTTATGACCCGCCGCGAAAAGAGACGCGAAGAGCGACCTGACTACCTCGATGCCCTCGCTGCGGTCCGCGTGCTCACGACGCTTCACCTGGATGAGCAACGGCGTGTCCGCAATCAGTGCGACCAAGTCGATTCCCCCGTCCCCGGTCCCTCCGACATGCCTCACCTCGCATTCAAGAAAGTCCTTGAGGACGGTGGCAACGAACAACTCAAAGTGGCGCGGCGTCAAACTGTATAGCCGCTTCGGGGATCGCGCTACCTCGGCTGAAAGCGCCCGCAGGGCCGGGGCATGAACCTCCGGCTGGAAGGATCTCACTAGCGGAAGAGTGTATTCCGCGCCGGTTAGACTATCCGCGAACGATCGGCGCCAGAATCCACACAGGTGGCAAATTAAAAGCGCCGCAAAAAACGTGCTGGTCGAGGTGAAGCCCAGGTTGTCGTGCGCGGAGAGCTCTGCGAGTGCGTTTCCGCAATATGGGCAGGTCTGAGCATTGAGCTGTCCGGCGAGGGATTGTTGGACAAGCGATGGAAGTGTTAAGCCCCGCCCGTACGAGCTTCCAGGTATTACCTGGAGGATTGCAGTTCCGTTCGGAACGCAAATGATCGGGTCGTCCCAATCGACCGCTGCTATGAGACGTTCGCGTGGCGACAATGCTCGGCGCCCTCTCGAAGGCGTGTTGACTGAAGATCGCCCCCGCCGAAGAGGCTACCCAAGGACTCGAATGTGGGTTTCCTCGCCCGCAGCGGCTCTCTTTTCTCGATCATACGATGACGCCGGCCGTGCGCTGGTTCGGCCACGGCGGTGTCCTGGGCGCTGCTCGCCGGTGCCTGTGGACTGAGGAGTTCGTGCAACGTCCCTGAATTCGCAACGGGCCAAGCCTGCCGACGCGTCCGCACGGGGTCCGGACTAGCGCGTCAGGCTCCACACGTTGCGCTACAGCGCCGCGGCGCCGCGGCCGTAGAGCTCGTCGAGGACGGCGGCCGTCTCGTGGAGCTGCTCGGGGAACAGGTGGCCGTAGGTGTCCATCGTCTCGACGATCGACTTGTGGCCGAGTCGGGCCTGGATGACCTTCGGGTGCAGGCCGGCGGCGATGAGCGAGGACGCGTAGGTGTGCCGGAGGGCGTGCATGCCGTACTCGTGCGGCAGGCCCGCGCGGCGGAGGGCGGGCTTCCACACGGAGTCGTTGAACGAGCCGCGGCGCCAGACCTCACCGCGCGGGTTCGTGAAGAGCACGCCGTCCTCGCCGGTGCCGTACTGCTCGACGTGCGCGGCGAGGGCATCAACGACGAACGCCGGCAGCGGGAGCAGGCGGCGCGACGACGGCGTCTTGAGCCGCTCGCTGATGATCGGCGCGCCACCGCCGGCGGGCGTCTTGGCCTGCGCCTCGACCCAGAGCTCGCGGCGCAGGAAGTTCACCGCGCGCAGCCGGACGCCCAGGATCTCGCCTTGGCGCATGCCGGTGCCGACGCCGAGCGCGAGGATCGCGTAGTGGTCGGGCCGCGCCTCGCGCAGGAGCGCCGTAACCTGTTCGGGCGTCAGGATCGAGAGCTTCGACGGTGGGATCGCCGGGAGGTTGATCTTGTAGCAGGGGGTCGCGGTGAGCAGCCGGTCGTAGACGGCGGAGCGGAGCATCATGGCGAGCAGCGCGTAGATGTGGCGGACGGTACGCGGCGCGAGGCCCTTGTTGACCAAGGTGCCGACGAAGGCGTTGATGTCCGAGCGCCGCAGCGACGACATGGCGCGGCTGCCGAGGTGGGGGAGCACCTGGCACTTCAGGTAGGTCTGGTAGCCGGCCATCGTGGAGTGCTCGACGCGCAGCGACGCGAGCCACGTCGGCGCGTACTCGGCGATCGTCATCTTCGCGTCGCCGCGGAAGACGTAGGTGCCGTCAAGCGCCGCGACCTGGGCCCGCGCGAGGGCCTGCTCGGCGAGCTTCAATGTCGGGAAGCGCTTGCGGACCATGCGGCCTTCGACACGGTACGTAATCTCGTACGAGTAGCCGCGACCGTGGGCTATCTTGCGGGGACGAGCCATCGGACCTCCTGTGACATCCGTGTGACAACGGACCTCACGTGGTCCCGCAAAGTACCTCTGACCTGCGGCAACTCTTGCCGCTCGCGCCTGGCGTAGTGGCCCGGCTTACAGGCCGGCTCGTTCGCCCTTCCCCTCCAGCGGAACCGGCTACTGACGGTTGGCGGGTCGGCCACGGCTGTCCGTGGGTGGCGTGCTACCGTGACGCCAGGAGCGCGGCACGTCGCCGCCTCGTCGTCCACGGCGCACGTCGCGCCGGGCCCGTCCTTGCAACCCGCTCCGGCGGACTTCCCGAGACGCGCCACGAAGTCTCGAGAGGTTCCTCCGTTGACGCCTGTCACCACGCCCACCTTCGCCGACCTCGGCCTGCCGCAGCCGCTGCTCACCGCCCTCGCCAAGCGCGGGATGACCGAGCCGTTCGCGATCCAGGCCGCCGCGATCCCGGACGCGCTCGCCGGCCGTGACGTGCTCGGCAAGGCGCAGACCGGGTCCGGCAAGACGCTCGCGTTCGGGCTGCCGATGCTGGCCCGCCTCGCCGGGCGGCAGGCGAGGCCGAAGCGGCCGCTCGGCCTGGTGCTGGTCCCCACCCGCGAGCTGGCGGGGCAGGTGCACGACGCGCTGGCGCCGTTGGCGATGGGGCTCGGCGTCCGCTTGACCGTCGTCGTCGGCGGCACGTCCATGGGGCGTCAGATCATGACGTTGCGCAAGGGCGTGGACCTCGTCGTGGCGACGCCCGGGCGGCTCGAGGACCTGGTGTCGCAGGGCGCCTGCGAGCTCGGCGACGTGACGGTGACGGTGCTGGACGAGGCCGACCACATGACCGACCTCGGCTTCCTGCCGCCGGTCTGCCGCATCCTCGACCAGGTGCGGACGGGCGGGCAGCGGCTGCTGTTCTCGGCGACGCTGGACGCGAACGTCCGCACGCTGGTGGAGCGGTACCTGCGCGACCCGGTCACGCACACGACGACGCCGGCGGGCGTGGCCGTCGCGGCGATGGACCACCACGTGTTCGTCGTCGACGCGGCGCAGAAGCAGGGCGTCGTCACCGAGATCGCCAACCGCGACGGGCGGACGCTGCTGTTCGTCCGCACCAAGCACGGCGCGGACCGCCTCACCAAGCAGCTCCGCGCGGCCGGCGTCGACGCCGGCGCGATCCACGGCGGCAAGACGCAGGCGGCCCGCACCCGGGCGCTGACCGACTTCCGCGCCGGGACGCTGCGCACGCTCGTCGCCACCGACGTCGCCGCGCGCGGCATCCACGTCGACGGCGTCGACCTGGTGCTGCACGTCGACCCGCCGGCCGACCACAAGGACTACGTGCACCGCGCCGGGCGGACCGCGCGCGCGGGCGAGGCGGGCGTCGTCGTGACGCTGGTCACCCGCGAGCAGGAGCGTGGCACGACGGCGATGACGCGCAAGGCGGGCGTGCGTGCGCGGACGACGCGCGTGACGCCGGGCGGCGCGGACCTGGTGCGGCTGACCGGCGCGCGGGTGGCGTCGGGCGTGGGGCTGGCGGTCGCCCCGTCGGGCAACCAGCCGCGCCGCGCGCCGCACCGCCGCCGGCCGTAACGCCCGCCTAGAAGCCGATGCGCTCCGCGTCGGCGCCCCAGACGAGGTCGGCGAGCTCCTTGCAGGCCGGGCAGACGGGCAGCCCCTTGGGCGACTGCGACGGCACCCAGGTGTAGCCGCAGAGGGCGACGAGGGGCGTGCCGGCGATGTACGACTCGGTGATCTTCGACTTGTCGGCGATGTGCGCGACCTTCCCCTGGCCGGACCCGGTGCGGGTCTCGGTCTCGGTGCGCTCGATCGTCCGCGTCTCGGTCATGCGCACAGCATGCCGCGTCGTACGCTGCGCCGCATGGACAGTGCGACCTTGCGGGGCCTCCAGGCGCCGTTGAAGCAGCGGTACAGGGACGAGCCGGAGCGCGCGCTGGTGACGCTGGCGGCCGAGGGCGAGCTCGGCGCGGGCGTGACCTGCTCGGTCGAGACCGGCCGCGCGCTGGTCGAGGCGGGGCTGCACCCGGCGACCGGCGGCGACGGCACGGCCGCCTGCTCCGGCGACATGCTGCTCCAGGCGCTGGTGGCCTGCGCGGGCGTGACGATGCGCTCGGTCGCGACCGCGCTGGACGTGCCGCTGAACGGCGGGACGGTCCGGGCGGAGGGCGACCTGGACTTCCGCGGCACGCTGGCGGTGGACCGCGAGGCGCCGGTGGGGTTCCGGGCGATCCGGCTGGCGTTCGACGTGGACGTGCCGGCGGACGTGCGGGACAAGCTGCTGGAGCTGACGTTGCGGTACTGCGTCGTCTACCAGACGCTGCTGGGCGGTGTCGCGGTCGAGGCGTCGTACGCTAGTTAGCACATGTGCTAAATTGCTCAACGTGAGCGAGACGGCGGGGCTGGACGAGGAAGCGGTGGCGAGCGTGTTCCGCGCGCTCGCCGACCCGACGCGGCGGCAGATCCTCGAGGACCTGCGCGGCGGGGAGCTGGCGGCGGGGGAGATCGCGGCGCGGTTCCCGATGACGGCGCCGTCGGTGTCGCGGCACCTGGGGGTGCTGAAGGCGGCCCGGCTGGTGCGCGAGCGCCGCGACGGCAACCGCATCCTCTACACGCTCGCGGAGGACCGGCTGGCGCTCTGCGTGGGCGGGTTCCTCTCGGCGGTCTGCCCGGAACAGGTCGTCCTGCGCAAGCGACGGGCGAAGGGGAAGCGATGAGGATCGCGGTCACGGGCGGGACGGGGTTCGTCGGCGGGCACCTGGCGCAGCGGCTCGCGGCGGAGGGCCACGAGGTCGTGGTGCTGTCGCGCGGCGTCGACCAGCGCGAACGCGCCGCCGCGACGGCCGGCACGCCCGGCATCCGGGTGGCGCGCGGCACGGTGCTGGACGAGGCGGCGCTGCGGGCGGCGTTCGAGGGGTGCGACGCGGTCGCCCACTGCGCGGGCGTCAACCGCGAGGTGGGGGAGCAGACGTTCGCGGCGGTCCACGTCGACGGGACGCGCAACGTCGTCGCGGCGGCCGAGGCGGCCGGCGTGCGGCGGCTGGTGCTGCTGAGCTTCCTGCGGGCGCGGCCGGCGTGCGGGTCGCCGTACCACGAGACGAAGTGGGCGGCCGAGGAGCTGGTGCGCGCGTCGAGCCTCGACTGGACGGTGCTCAAGCCCGGGATGGTCTACGGGCGCGGCGACCACTTCACCGACCACCTGAGCCACGCGCTGTTCACGTTCCCGGTGTACGTGGGGATCGGGGCGCAGCCGGTCGCGCCGCTGTGGGTGGGCGACCTGGTCGACGTGCTGGTCGCGGCGCTGGTGGAGGGGCGGCTGGCGCGGCGGACGGTGCCGGTGCTGGGGCCGGAGCGGCTCGGCTTCGACGACGCGGTGCGGCGCATCGCGGGCGTGCTGGGCCGGCGGGTGCGGGTGGTGCGGCTGCCGATGGCGTTCCACGAGGTGCTGGGGTGGGTCACCGAGCGGGTGATGACGGTGCCGCTTGTGGCCCGCGCGCAGGTGCGGATGCTGCGCGAGGGGATCGTGGACCCGGTGCTGGCGCCGGACGCGCTGCCGGACGACCTGCTGCCGCGCACGGCGTTCGCGGAGCCGGCGATCCGGGCGGCGCTGCCGCCGCGGGGCGGCTTCACCCGGCGCGACCTGCGCTGCGTCAACGACCCGCTGGTCCGGGTGGGCTGAGCTACCAGTCGCAGTGCACGTGGTTCTGGTGGCCGCCGTACGGGTCGTACCCGGGGTGGAACACCCGGCTCGCGCCGAACGCCCGGCAGGCGTCGACCACCCAGCCGTAGGAGACGCCGCGGCGGATCGCGGTGCCGTTGACCTCGCGGACGTCGAGCGCGCGGCCCGAGTAGTGCAGTGACCCGGACGCGTGGCTGCCGCCGGCGATTTCCGTGACGGTGACCCGGCCGACCTCGCCCATGCGGCGCAGCGCGCGCATCAGGCGGATGTCGACGGCGGTGGCGCCGCCGGGGGCGGTGCCGTAGGACGAGCGCCGCGCGAGCTGGCCGGCGGCGAGCTCGTCCACGTTGGCGCGCGCGGTGGCGGCGTCGACGACGCCGGAGACGTGCCGGGTGTCGAGCGTGATGCGGGTGTTGGCGCGGACGATGCGGGCGAGGTCGGCGACCGACTCGGGGTCGACGTACTGCCGCCAGGTGGGGCTGGCGCCCTGGACGTGGTCGGCGTCGGCCGGCTTGACGACGCGCATGGTCCACGCGCCGGTGCTGCCTGGGCGCCACGCGACGCGGTACGTCGTCGTGGTGGTCATGGTGCCGGCGGCGACGTTGGTCCAGCCGGTGGCGGTCCAGCGCTGGAGCCGGACGACCGAGCCGGCCGGGTGGGCGGGCGCGACGTGCCCGGTGACGGCGAGCGTCTGGCCGAGGCGGATGCGCGGGGCGGAGCGGTCCAGCCGCGGCGCGACGCCGACGTTGCGGGGGGCGACGTCGGAGGCGAGGAACGCGTCGGGGACGTGCCGCAGCCGCAGCGCGGCGTTGGCGGGCAGCACGGCCTTGAGCACGACCTCGCCGGCGCTGCCGGTGCTGCCGGACGCGACGCGGGTCCACGCGGTGGACGGGCGGATCTGCGCGAGCAGGTCGACGCGGACGGTGGGGACGCCGGTGCCGGTCGCGGTGCGGACGGCGGCGCGCACGCCGACCGCGGTGCCGTACGGCACGATCGCGGCCGGCTGCGTCACGACGACGATCCGGACCGGCCGGCGCGGGACGACGGTCTTGCCGGCGAGGGACGCGGGGCCGGGGCCGGCGGCGTTGACGGCGGTCACGGTGAACGACGCGGGCACGCCGTTGGCGAGGCCGCCGATCGTGGCGGAGCGCGCGGTGCCCGGGAGCACGAACGTGCGCGCGGTCCGGGCCTCGGTGACGACGTACGCGTGGATCGCGGCGCCGCCGTCGGCGGCGGGGGCGGTCCAGGCGACGCGGGCGGTTCGGTCGCCGGCGGTGACGCCGGTCACCGCGGGCGCGCCGGGGACGGCGCGCGGCGTGACGGCGGCGGCGGCCGCCGGTCCGGTGCCGAGATCGTTGCGGGCGGTGACGGTGACGTCGTACGGAACGCCGTCGAGCAGCCCGGGCACGACCGCGGCGGTGGCGGCGGCGTCGACGGTGACCGGCTCGGGGCCGCCGAGGGCGGGGGAGACGGCGCGGACGGTGTAGCCGGTGACGGCGGCGCCGCCGTCGGACGGGGGCGGCGCCCAGTGGACTTCGACGGCGGTCGACAGCGGCTCGGCCGTGACGGCGGCGGGCGCGGCGGGGCTGGTCGTGACGCCCGGCGGGGCGGCGTCGGCGACGGCGGCGGGGCCGGTGCCGGCGGCGTTGCGGGCGGTGACCGCGACGGCGTAGCGGACGCCGCCGGCGGCGCCCGGCAGGTCGGCGGCGCGCGCGTCCGCGGGCGCGGCGGCCGGTGCGGGCACCGGCGCGTCCGGCGCGTCGACGGGCGTGGCGGTGACGTCGTAGCCGAGGACGTCGCTGCCGCCGTGCGGGGCGGGCGCGGCCCAGGCGACGTGCAGCGTGCCCGCCTCGGCGGCGACGGTGACGGAGGTGGGGGCGGCGGGGCGGGAGTCGTTGACGGAGAGGGCGCCGGGCACGGTGGGCGCGGCGGCGTTGCCGGCGGCGTCGCGCAGGTCGAGCGCGAGCGGGACGGCGCCGAACGCCGTGCCGGCGGGGACGGCGACGGCGGCGGTCCAGGTGTCGCCGGAGACGAGACCGAGCGCGACCGGCGCGCCGCCGGGGAGGCGGACGGTGGCGGTCGCCGCGCCGGCGAGGTGCGCGGTGACGACGACGGTCGCGGGCGCGTCGACGGTGGCCGGCGTGGCGGCCAGCGACACGAGCGCGGGAGGCGTGGTGTCGGCGGCCGACGCCGGAGCGGCGAACGCGAGCGGCACGAGCGCCGGGGCGAGCGCGCACAACGCCAGGACGGGGGTCCTGCCACGGGGCACGGCGGGGCTCCTGTCGGAGTGGACGGGGGGTGTACGGCCCACGCAACCACGTGGCGAGGCGGGACGATATAGCCCGAAGTGACCGGAAGCGACAAGTTGCCCTCGGGGCACCCTCCCGCCTGCGAGACTCGGCGGGTGGGGGTGGAGGAGGACGTCGCGCCGGCCCGGCTCTGGGCGGTGACGGCGCAGCCGTACCTCGCCAGCGTGCTGTTCGCGCTGTCGCCGGTGGCGCGGCCGGGGCTCGGCACCGTCGGCGTCGACGACCGGTGGCGGCTCTACGTCGACCGGGCGGCGTTCGCGCGGTGGCCGGTGGAGCAGGCGGGCGCGGTGCTGGTCCACGAGGCGCACCACCTGCTGCGCGACCACGCCGGCCGGGCGCGGGCGGCGGGCGTCGGCCACGCCGACCACCTCCGGTGGAACGTCGCCGCCGACTGCGAGATCAACGACGACCTCGGCGACGTGCCGTTGCCGCCGGACAGCGTGTGGCCGGAGACCTTCGGCCTGGCGCGCGGCGACCTGGCCGAGGCGTACCACGTGGCGCTGCCACCGGGGGCGCTGCGCGGGTGGGAGTGCGGGTCGGGCGCGCACGGCGTCCGCGCGCCGTACGAGCCGCCCGGCGACGGCATGGACCGCGCGGAGGGCGACCTGATCCGGCAGGCGGTGGCGGAGGAGGTGCGCCGCCGCTCCCGGGCCGGCGAGACGCTGGCGCCGGGGCTGGAACGGTGGGCGGAGGAGTTCCTGCACCCGCGCGTCGACTGGCGGCGCGTCGTCGCGGCCGCCGTGCGGCTCGGGCTGACGAACGTCGCCGGCCGCGTCGACTACACGTACGCGCGGCTGAGCCGGCGGTCGGCGACGCCGACCGGGCGGCGGGTCGTGCTGCCGAGCCTGGTGCAGCCGGTGCCGCGGGTCGCGGTCGTCGTGGACACGTCCGGCTCGATGTCGCCGCGGCTGCTCGGGATGGCGCTGGCCGAGGTGCGCGGGATCCTCCGCGGCAACGGCGTGGCCGCGATCACGGTGCTGTCGTGCGACACGGCGGTCCACACGACGCAGCGGGTGTTCGCCGCCTCCGACGTCCGCCTCTACGGCGGCGGCGGCACCGAGCTGGGTACCGGGCTGGCCGCGGCGGCGGCGCTGCGGCCGAAGCCGCAGGTCGTCGTGGTGCTGACCGATGGCATGACACCGTGGCCGGCCGAACGCCCCCCGGTCGACCGGGTCGTGGTGGCGTTGCTGGGCGCGGAGCGGGGCGGCGAGCCGGCCTGGGCGCAGGTCGTGGAAGTGACGGAGTAGGAGCGACATGGCGGAGCAGCAGGAGGCGGCGGCACGGGCGCTCGCGGTGGCGGTGGCGGTGCGGACGCCGGTGCTGCTCTGGGGCGGCCCGGGTACCGGCAAGTCGTCGGTGGTGCGGGCGCTCGGCGCGGCGCTGGGCGTGCCGGTCGAGACGGTCATCGCGTCGTTGCGGGAGCCGGCCGACTTCGCCGGCCTGCCGGTCGTCGGCGACGACGGGTCGGTGCGGCTGGCCGAGCCGTCGTGGGCGCGGCGGCTCGGCGAGGCGGGGCACGGCATCCTGTTCCTGGACGAGGTGACGACGGCGCCGCCGGCGGTGCAGGCGGCGTTGCTGCGGGTGGTGCTGGAACGCGTCGTCGGCGACCTGCCGCTGCCGTCCGAGGTGGCGGTCGTCGCGGCCGCGAACCCGCCCGAGCTGGCGGCGGGCGGCTGGGACCTGAGCGCGCCGCTGGCCAACCGGTTCTGCCACCTGGACTGGCCGGTCGACGCGGCGTCGTACGTCGAGGCGCTGAGCGCGGGCTGGCCGGACCCGGACACCGGCGCGGGCGGCGAGCCGGACGAGGGGGCGGCGGTGCGGGTGCGCGCGGCGCTCGCGGGGTTCCTGCGGACCCGGCCGCAGCTCGTGTACGCGGTGCCGGCCGACGCCGCGACGCTGGGCCGCGCCTGGCCGAGCCCGCGCACGTGGGACATGGCGGCGGCGTTGTGGGCGGGGGCGGAACGCCTCGGCGCGCCGCGGGCGGTGGCGCTGACGCTGATCGCGGGCTGCGTGGGCGCCGGGCCGGCGCGCGAGCTGCTGGTGTGGGAGCAGGAGGCGGACCTGCCGGACCCGGAGGAGGTGCTGGCCGACCCGGCGCGGTTCCGGCTGCCGGAGCGGGGCGACCGGCAGTTCGCGGTGCTGGCCGCGATCACCGGCGCGGTCGCGGCGAACCCGACGAAGGAACGCTGGGAGGCGGCGTTCGCGGTGGTCAAGCAGGCGGTGCGCAAGGGCGCGCCGGACGTCGCGGCGGTGGCCGCGCGCACGCTCGCCGCGAACGTGCCGCCCGGCGTCGACGCGCTGCCGCCGGCGATCACGACGCTGGCGCCGGTGATGGCGAAGGCGGGCATCCTGCGGCGGCGGCGCGAGTGACGGAGACCGTCCCGGCGCTCCTCGCCGGGCACCGGGTGGAGCTCGCCGTCGACGGCGACCGGGTCACGGTCGCGCGGAAGGGGGAGCCGCTCGACCCGGCGGCCGCCGACGTGCTCATGGCGCTCGGCGGCGCGGAGCCGCCGTGGCTGCGGGTGGTCGAGGGGCTCGGCGCGATGCGCCGCCTCGGGGCGGACCCCGCCGCGCTCGCGGCGGCGTGCGACCTGCTGTCGCGGAAGCCGGGCGTCCGCGCCCGGGAGGCGTCCGGCACCGCGGACCCGGTGCTGCTCGCGGGGCTCGCGGCGGCGGGGGAGGCGGACGCCGCCCGCAACCCGCTCTGCACGCCGCTCGTCTGGGACCTGCTCGCCGGCCACCGGGACGAACGCGTCCGCGCCAAGGTGCGCCGGATCGCGGCGACGCTCCCGCCGGCCCTCGCCGGGCACCCGGACCCGGACGTCCGCGCCCGCGTGGCGCGGGCCGGCGACGCGCCGCCGCGGGTGCTCGCGGCGCTGGCGCGCGACCCGAGCATCGACGTGCTCAAGGAGGTGGCCGCCAACGCCGCCACGCCACCCGAGGCGCTCCGCATGCTGGCCTGGCTGCCGTTCGGGACCCTGGACGACCGGCTGGCCGCGAACCCGGCCACGCCGCCGGACGCGCTGCGCCGGATCGTGGCGCACGGCCTGCCGGCGAGCCGCCTGGCCGCCGCGACCAACCCGGCGTTGCCGCGCCGCGCGCTGCTGCGCCTGCTGATGTCGCCGCCCGGGCCGGTCCACGTCCAGCTCGCGCAACGCGGCGACGCCGGGCCGTGGCTGCTCTCGTTGCTGGAGTGGTGCGCGCGCGGCCGCGGCGCGTCGTACCGGATGACGTTGTGGCGGCTCCGGCACCACCCGAACGCCTCGGCGCGGCTGCGCCGCCGGGCCGAACGCGTCGAGCGCTGGTGGCAGCCGAACCGCCCGGCGATGCCGGTCTGGTACCGGCCGGCGGTGATCGTGCTGGTCGCGGCGCTCGCCCTCGACGTGGTGGCGGTCGGGGCGGCGCCGGGGCCGGCGGCGCTCGCGGCGGCGCTCGCCGTGGGCAGCGGGCTCGCGGCGCTCCTGTGGTGGCTGCGACGGCGGCACAGCACCGGCCCGCACGGCCCGCTGCTCGTGGTCGGCGTGCCGCGGCCGGCGCTGCTCGGGGTGGCGGCCGGCGTCGTCGTGCTCAGCGCGGGTGCCTGGCGGGACGAGCCGGTGGTCGTGCTGCGCGTCGCCCTGGTGGTCGCGCTGCTGACGCCGTTGCCGACGCTGGTGCTCCGCCCGCTCCCGCCGGCCCCGGCGCCCGCGAAGCCGACGTCGCGGCGGGCCAGCCTCCTGCTCGCCTCCGTCCTCGCCGCGAGCCAGCTCGCGCGGCTCGCCGCGAACGACCCGGAGGAGCCGCCGGCGCCGCGCCCGACGATCCCGGTCGAGCTCGCCGACCCGGCCGGCGTCCTCGGCACCCCGCTCGCCATCCGGGTGGCGGCCAGCGTGGCGCGGCCCGCCGGCGACGCGACGCTGCTCGACGCGCGCCGCGACGCCGTGGAGCTGGCGGCGGTCTGCTATCGCGCGCGGGCGGCCACCCTGGACACCGAACTGCGCGAGGCGTACGACGAGCTCCGCGAGACGTTGATCGCGGCGGCGGCGGCGCAGACGCCGGCCGAGTGGGACGCGGCGGCGCCGGCGGTACGCGCGGCGCTCGCGCACGCGGCCGAGGTCGCGCGGTAGCGGTTTCCGGCGTTCCCGCCCGCGGCGGCGCGGCGGGCACTAGCGTCGCGGAGGTCCGTACCAGCCACGCACGGGGGAGCTCCGTTCGCATGCGTCCCACCCTGACCGCGGCCGGCCTGCTGGCCGCCGCCGCCCTGCTCGCCGGCTGCTCGGCGACGAACACCGCCACCGACGCCGCCGACGAGCGCCCGGCCACCAGCGCGCCGGCCGCCGCGACGACCACGCCGGCGCCGAGGCCGACCACGGCCAAGCCGTCGCCTCGGCCGAGCCCGACGCCGGTGCGCACGACCGCCGCGCCGCAGCCGCTCGTGCGCCGGACGACGCAGGCGCCGAAGCCCGCGCCGCCGTCCGCGACGAGGCGCACGACCGCCCCGCCCGCGACGGACCCGCGGTTCGACACGTGCAAGGAGGCGAAGGCGCACGGCTACGGCCCGTACTACCGGGGCCAGGACCCCGAGTACGACTGGTACCGCGACGCGGACTCCGACGGCATCGTCTGCGAGTAGGCGCCGTCAGGTTGGCGTCGGGTCGGGGAGGGTGGCGGTGGGCCCGAGGCCGAGGCGGCGGCGTTCGCGCTGCACGATCCGGCTCGCGGCGTCGTAGGTGCGGTCCGCCGCCTCCGCCGCGGTGAAGCCGCGGTCGGCGATCGCGCGGCGCTGCCCCTCCGGCGCGAGCGCGGCCCGCCGGAACAGCTCGGCCGCCTCGACGTAGCCCGCCAGCGCCCGGTCGAACAGCGCCGCCGCCTCGCCCAGCCCGGGCGGCACCGGCACGGCGGCGACGGCGCCGCGCACGCGGGTCAGCTCGCGCTCCCACTCCGCCGCCTCGACGGCGATGGTGGCGGGCGGCACGGCGTGGCGGTTGAGCAGGTCGGCCACGCCGGGCTTCATGCCCTGCTCGACCACGCGGCCGCCGTCGCTCAACGGCGGCGCGATCGCGTCGGTGTACGCGGCGAGGCGCTTCGCGGTGAGCGGCTCGGGGCGGCGGGCGACGGCGGCGACGGCCGCGGCGACGCTCACCGCCACGGCGGTCACGACGACCGCCGCCACGACCCGGCGGCGCACGGCGTCAGGCGGTCGCCGGCTCGCCGAGGTACGACGCCGCCAGCGCGGGGTCGCGGAGCAGCTCGTCGCTCGGCCCCTCGTTGACGACGCGGCCCTTGGCGAGGACGTACGCCCGGTGGGAGTTCTCCAGCGCGAGGTGCACGAACTGCTCCACGATGACGAGGCTCATGCCGCGGTCGTTGGCCTGCCGCAGGATCTCGAAGAGCTGCGTGACGACCATCGGCGCCAGCCCCAGCGACAGCTCGTCGACGAGCAGCACCTTCGGGCCTGTCATCAACGCCCGCCCGACGCCGAGCATCTGCGCCTCGCCGCCGGAGAGGGTGGACGCGCGCTGCTTCGCGCGCTCGCGCAGCCGCGGGAAGTAGCCGAACACCTCCTCGACCCGCTGGTCGCGCAACGCCGTGTCGTGGCGGTGCGGCCAGCAGCCGAGGTGGAGGTTCTCCAGGACGGAGAGCTCGCGGAACAGCTCGCGCCCCTCCGGCAGGTGGGCGAGGCCGAGCTGGACGACGTCGTACGACGGCTTGCCGCCGATCTCGGTGCCGTTGAGCAGGACCTGGCCGGAGCGCGGCGCGAGCATGCCGGAGACGCACTTGAGCAGCGTCGACTTGCCGGCGCCGTTGGCGCCGATGACGGCGACGATCTCGCCCTGGTCGACGCGCACCGACACGTCGCGAAGCGCGACGACGGGGCCGTAGGCGACGGTGAGGTCGCGGACCTCGAGGGCGGCGGTCACGACGCGGCCCCGGCCAGCTCGGGCTCGTCCGCGCTGGTCGGCTCGCCGAGGTACGCGGCGGTGACCACCGGGTCGTTGCGGATCTCCTCGGGCGTGCCGGAGGCGACGATCTGCCCGTAGACGAGCACGTACATCCGGTCGGACACCTCGGTCACCATCCGCACGTCGTGCTCGATGAGCAGCAACGTGATGCCGAGCCGGTCGCGCAGGCCGTAGAGGAGCGCGGAGAGCCGGTCGGTCTCGGCGTTGTCGAGGCCGGAGGCGGGCTCGTCCAGCATGACGACCGGCGCGCCGGTGACGACGGTGCGGGCGATCTCGACCTGCCGCAGCACGCCGAACGGCAGCCCGCCGACGGCGCGGTCGGCCACGGCCTCCAGGCCCATCGCGGCGACGACGCGGCGGACGACGTCCTCGGCGGCCGCCTCGTGCCGCAGCCCCTTGCGGGTCAGCGCGACGTGCGCGAACAGCCCGGAGCCGTTGTTGACGTGGGTGGCGACGAGGAGGTTCTCGTAGACGGAGAGCTGCGGGAAGAGCTGGATCGCCTGGAACGTGCGGCCCAGCCCGCGGCGGGCGCGTTCGTGCACCTCGAGGCCGGTGACGTCCTCGCCGAACAGGTGGACGCTGCCGCTGGTCGGGCGGACGAGGCCGGAGACGGCGTTGAAGAGCGTGGTCTTGCCGGCGCCGTTCGGGCCGATGAGGCCGACGATCTGGCCCTCGTCCAGCCGCAACGACGCCCGGTCGACGGCGACAAGCCCGTCGAACTCCACGCGCACGTCGCGGGCCTCCAGCACCGGCACGCCGACGGGCACGATGCCGGGCGGCACGCCCGCGTCGGCGCCGAGGCGCGCGAGGTCGACGGTGGCGCGTTCCGGCTCGGCGACGGCCGCGACCGGGGCCGGGGCGGTCGGCACGGCGTCGGGGCGGACGAGCGGCGCGAGCACCGGCTCGGCCAGCCGGGCGCGCCGGGCTCCCGAGGGTGGGGCCGGCGCCGGCGCCCCCGCGGCACCGGCGCCGGCCGTCTCCGCCCGCCGTTCCGCGGCCGCCGCGCGCAGCCGGTCGAGGACCGGTGCGGCGCGGCGGCGGGCGGCGGCGGGGAGCTGGGCGAGCCCGCCCGGGTAGACGAGGAGGACCACCGCGAGCAGGCCCGCGGAGACGACCTCGAGGTACCCGGACAGGGCGGACACCCGGTAGAACAGCTCGTTGAGGGCGGCGAACAGGATCGAGGAGGCGACCAGCCCCTCGAGGCTCTGCAGGCCGCCGACGACGGCGATGGCCAGGTAGAGCAGCGAGACGCTGATCGCGAACTGGTCGCTCACGACCGTGCCCTGGCTGACCAGCCACAGGTTGCCGGCCACGCCGGCGACGGCGCCGGCGAGCGCGAACGCGAGCAGCTTGTAGCGGCGGACGTCGATGCCCAGCGACGCGGCGGCGGTCTCCGAGCCGCGGATCGCGAAGAACGCGCGGCCGGTCTTGGAGTCGCGCAGGTTGGCGAGCGCGAACAGCACGGTCGCCGCGACGGCGACCGCGACGAAGTAGAACGTCCGCCGCTCCGACAGGTCGAAGTAGGGGTACGTGTCGCGCTGGCCGACCGGCTTCACGTCGACGGTGGTGACGCCGCCCTGCCCGGCGAACCACGGCGCGACGAACAGGTACGCGTCGGCCATGTAGGCGAAGATCAGCGTCGCGACGGCGAGGTAGAGCCCGCGCACGCGCAGCGCGACGACGCCGAGCCCGGCGGCGGCGAGGCCGGCGATGGCCGCGCCGGCGACGAGGTTGAGCGGGAAGACGAGGCCGGTGTGCTTGATCACGAGCGCCGAGCCGAAGCCGCCGATGCCGACGAACGCCGCCTGCGCCAGCGAGATCTGCCCGACCCAGCCGGTGAGCAGCACGATCGAGGACGCGGCGACGACGAACAGCGCGGCCTGCGTCGCGTCGCCGAGCAGCGAGAACGGCGCGTGCAGGAACGGCCAGGCGAGCAGCGCGACGAGCACGACGTAGTTGCGGAGGCGGCGCGCGCCGGCCCGCCGGTCCGCCTCGGGGTCGGGCGCGTAGCGGCGGCGGCCGAGCCCGGAGTCGCCGGCACCGGGCGCCTCGGCGCGGATGTCGGTGGCGCTGTAGCGGCCGCCGCGCAGGTACATCGCGACGAGCGCGACGATCGTGAGCACGAGCTGCGGCATGCCGAGCTGGCCGGCCAGCTTCTTGGTCACGTGGATCAGCCCGAACGCCGGCACGAGACCGGTGAGCGCGCCGACGAGCGCGGCGCCGGCGATCGCGCCGCCGATGCTGCCGAGCCCGCCGAGCAGCGCGGCGACGAACGCCGGGAGCATCTGCAGCGCGAGCGAGTACGGCGAGAGGCTGGTGACGCCGCCGAGCAGGATGCCGGCGAGCGCGGCGAGGCCGCCGCCGAGCAGCCAGGCGGTGAGCGCTGCGCGGTCGGGGTTGACGCCGACCAGGCCGGCGGCGACGCGGTTGTCGGCTGCGCCGCGCAGCGCGAGGCCGAGGTTGGTGAACCGGAACAGCGCCATGCAGCCGAGCGCGACGGCGATCGCGGTGAGGAAGAGGCCGATGTTGCCCCACAGCAGCGTCGAGCCGTGCAGGTGGACGCCACCGCCGGGGAAGAACCGCACGCCCTCCTTCGGCGTGGTGCCGTAGACCTTGGCGACCACGGCGACGACGACGCCGAAGACGGCGACGGTGCCGACGGTCTGCGCGGTCGGCCCCTGCCGGCGCAGCGGCCGGACGAAGAAGCGTTCGGTGGCGGCGCCGAGCAGCGCGCCGGACGCGACGCCGAGCAGCAGCGCGAGCGGCGCCGGGACGTGGTGCTGGGAGAGCGTGTAGACGAGGTACGTCGGGGCCATCGCCATGGCGCCGTGCGCGAGGTTGAGCACCCGGGACGCGCGGAAGATCACGACGATGCCGATGGCCATCATCGCGTACGCCCCCACGAGCGGGAGCGTGAGCAGCAGGTAGATCCCGGCGTCGGCCACGGCGCTACTTCACGTCCTGGCCGAGGTAGGGGTCGCGGATCCAGCCGGTGACGCTGCGGAAGCCGTTGAAGCCGCCCTTGTACTGGATCGCGAACGCGTGCATCGAGGCGTTGGCGAAGTGGTTGCCGGGCCGCCAGCGCAGCGGCGTCGTCAGGCCGCCGTCGTAGTCCATCGCGTCGAGGGTCTGCGCGAGCCGCTCGCGGGTGAGGTTCGGGCCGACCCGGCGCAGCGCCTCGACCAGCAGCCGCATGCCGGCGTACCCGCCGACGAGGAACTGGTTGAGCACGTCGATGTCCGGGCTCATCGAACGGACCGTCTCGACGTACTGGCGGACGGCCGGCAGGTTGCCGAACTCCTCGATGCTCGGGTTGTAGCCGGTCCACACCATCGCGCCGTCGCAGATCGCGCCGCAGCCGCGCGCGAAGTCGCGCGTGAACAGCGTCTGCGCGAGGCCCTTGTCGACCACCAGGCGGGTGCCGTTGCGGAGGAAGTTCTGCGCCTCGTTCGGCTCCAGGAGGAACGCCACGAAGTCGCAGTTGGCCCGGCCCGCCTTGCCGAAGCACTCGTCGTTGAACGTCTTGTTCTCGGAGTCGTAGCTCGGCTTGCCGGCGGTGATGGCGCAGAACCGCGCGCTGCACCCGCCGCCGTCGTTGGGGTCGAAGTAGCCGGGGATGTCCTCGCCGGTGCAGCGCTTCACCGCGGCGTTGAACGCGTACGCGCCCTCGACGCCGAAGTGGTACTTGGTGTCGAAGACGATGCCGAACTGCTTCTTGTGCAGCCGGTTGCAGGCGTCGGCCGCCATGATGTGCATGGTCGAGACGGTGGACGCCGCGATCGGCCAGATCCACGGGTCCTGGTACTGCGCGTTGAGCATGCCGTCGCTGCCGACGACCGGCGTCTTGGTCTTGGCGAGGTAGCCGCGGTTGGTGGCGAGGCGCAGCCCTTCCGACGACGGGTTGACCGCGAGCGCGAAGACCTTCTTGTCCTCCACGAGGTTCTGGATGAACTGGAGGCCGCGCACGGCGTCCCAGCCGTCGTCCACGAGGTTGAGGTGCAGCTCGCGGCCGCAGATGCCGCCGGTGCGGCGGACGTCGTTCTCGACGGCGTTGAGCGCGACCTTGACCGGGCCGAGGAAGCTCGCGCCGATGCCGGACTGCACCACCGTCGCGCCGAGCTCGATGCGGGTGGCGGTGACGCCGCGGTCGGTGGAGCCGCCGTTGTTGCCGGCGTTGCAGGCCTGGCTGGTGGCCGGACCGGTGGCGGGGCCGGCGACGGTGCCGCCGGGGCCGGTGCCGCCGCCCTTGACCGTGCCCTTGCCGCCGGGCAGCGTCGCGGTCCTCCCGCCGGGCAGCGTGCCGCCGGCGTGGGTCCGCGTGGTGGTCGTCGTGCCGGTGCCCGTGGCGGCGTCGGCCGGGACGAACGTCGTCGTGCCCGGCCCCTGCTGCAACGCGACCACCGACAGCGCGATCACCCCGGCCGCGACCACGCCCAGCGTCGTCAGCGACCCGTCGACGGACGGTCCCCAGCGGCTCACGCTTCCTCCAGGTTGCGCCGCAGGCGCGGCAGGTCGAGCAGCAGCCGCCGGCGGGCGGCGAGGTACACGGGCACGGCGAGCAGCGACCACATCAGCGCGACGCCGAGGACCTGGCGCGGCGAGCGCCACGCGACGTGCAGGCCGTTGGCGATCGCGCCGAGCAGCCCGCCGCCGCCGTCGTTGCCGCCGGCCCGCTGGGCGACGACCGGCCCGCCGGGCGCCGTGGCGGGCGCGCTCGCGGTCACGGTGACGGGCGCGGTCGCCGGTGCGCGCACGGCCGCGCGCGGGACCGGCGCGGTCCCGTGCGGCGGCGGCACGAACGGCAGCCCGAACGTGCCGAGCCGGTAGATCCGGTACGTCGCCTGCGTCGACAGCGCCGCGAGCGACACCACGTGCCGGCTCGCCGTGGTGCCGTCGGCGTAGACGGTCACCTCCATGGCCGGCAGCAGGAACGCGTCGTCGGCGACCTCGTCGAACAGCACCCGCTCGACGTGCCGGTACGGTGCGTCCGCCAGCCGCGCGTACGCGCCGTTGCGCGCGGCGTACGCGTCGCGCTCGGGGAACTCCACGAGCGCCCGGCCGCCGAGCGCGGTGTTGACCGCCGCGGCGACCTGGTCGAGCGGGCAGTCGGCGGCGCAGACGGTGGTGCCGTTGACGACGACGCCGGCGACGGAGCGCGTGTAGGTGACCTTCGCGGTGCCGGGCCGGCCGTGGGCGGTGGCGACCGCGGTAGCGGTGACCCGGCCGATGCGGACGGTGCCGAGGATGTCGACGCCGGTGGCCTCGGCGGTGAGCGTCGAGGTGAGCGCGCCGCGCCGGGCGGCCCGGGTGAGCGTGACGGAGCTGCTCGCGGCACCGAGCTGCACGGGCGCCGGGGCGGCGCCGACGTAGGTCCGCGGCACGGCGTACGACGCCTCGCCGCGCGCGGTCTCCTTCGCCAGGTCGCACGCGGCGACCGCGCCGCCCGCCTCGTCGGTCTTGGGCGTGCCGCCGAAGTCGGAGCAGGTCCGCGGCGCGACGGACAGGTGCTGCTGCGTGTCCGCGTCGAGCGCCGCGTCGGTACGGATCGGCAGCGCCTCGGCCGTCGCCTCGGTGCCGGTCAGCCGGACCCCGCGGGTGACGCCGAAGTCGGCCCAGCGGGACCCGCTCTTGGACGCGACGGCGCCCGGGTCGAAGTGGACGGTGTTGACGGCGGCGTTGTTCGGGCCGCCGACGAACCGGTACTCGGCGCCGACCGCCGCCGCCTCCGCCGACCGGGTGCTGTCGGTGACGCCGTCGACCTCCGGCGCGTCGACCGCGCCGCGCTCCGGCGTGTACGTGTCCGGCGGCACGACCGGCGTCCGGTCGTGCAGCACCGCGACGAACGGCTGGGTGCCGTTGACCAGGTCGTCGGAGGTGATCGCGAAGACGCGCGACGTGCGCGGGTCGACCTCGAGCGTGCGCGGCAGCGCGCCGAGCAGCGGCGACAGGTCGTCGTACATCGCGCCCTGCGTCGCGGGCGTCGCGGCCGGGTCGTAGACGCCGAACCCCTCGCTCGTGAGGTAGTAGCCGCGGCCGGTGACCGGGTTGACGCCGCTGCCGTAGACGCCGATGTCGTTCATGCCGACGCTGCCGACGTAGTGCCGGTGCGTCGTGTCGAAGACCTTGAAGTTCGTGACCGTCGTGGAGTTGGCGGTGAGCACGAGGCGCCGCTGGCGCGGCACGACCATCGAGTCGCCGGTGGAGAAGTTGCCCGGCGCCGAACGCAGCCGCAGCGCCGTGGGCGACCCCGCCCGCGCCGCCGCGACGTCGAGCTCGGCGACGCCGCCCATGTCGCCGGCGTTCGGCCCGAGGCTGGTGACGGCCTTGCGGTTGGTGACGCAGCCGAAGAACGCCGTGCGGCCGTCGGCGGAGAGCAGCACCCCGGCGGCGAACGTCGTCGTGATGACCTGGCCGCAGGTCTGCGGCACGCGCACCGGCTCGCTCCACGGCGACACGGGCCGGCCCGTGTCCGCGAGCCCGTCGAGCCGCCACGCGTCGAGCTGCACGCCGCCCGCGCCCGCGCCGACCTCCTGCGCGTTGCCGCCGGCCGACGGCTCGGCGAGGGTGAGCAGCAGGCCGCGGGCGGCGTCCACGGACATGCCGACGATCGCGTACCCGGCGGGGAAGCGGGACGCGGCCGTCACCACCCGGGTCGGGACGCCGTAGCGCAGGAACGTCACCCGCGGCGCCTCGGCCGCCGCGGCGCGCGGCGCGAGGAGGAGCGAGTGGCCGCGCTCGTCCACGGCCACCGGCAGCGCCGGCGTCAGCGCCGGGAACCCCGGCACCTCGTGCGCCGGTCCGCGCGGGGTGAGCCGGTCGAGGTCCCAGGGGCGGATCGCCAGCGTCCCGCTCGTGCCCTGCGAGAGCACGTACGCGGTCCGGGCCGAGGGGTCCAGCGCGATCCGCGAGCTCTTGACGTTGGCGTCCGCGTCGATCGCGGCCCACCGGCGGACGAGCGTCACCGGGATCGCGTCGGCGCCCGCGGGCGTGACGAGCGGGCTCAGCCACGGCAGCGCGAGCGCCGCGGCGAGCGCGAGACGGGTGCCGCGCCGGGCGCGGCGTGGCGAACGGCTCACGCGCCCGGCTTCACGCAGGACGGGGTCGGGACCGTGTACGACACCTTCGGGTTCTCCGCGCGGTCGGCGGCGCCGCCCGCCGGGGTGTACCCGGCGCCGGCCAGGTCGGCGGTCTGGGTCGGGAAGCCGACGACGACGGCCGACACCGCGACGATGTTGCGGAGGACCGTGCCCTTCTTGATCTTCGCGTACGCGATGTCGTTGAGCGCGACGTGGATCCGGATCTCGCTGCGCGTGAAGTCGAACGACCCCTTGCCGGTCGTGAAGTACTGGCCGAACGGCGAGTGGTACGCGGCCATGCTCACCGTGTTGGTGCCGGCGTTCGCGGAGATGGTCCAGGAGCGGCCGACCGGCGCGAGGTTGTCGTTCTCCGACAGCGTGCGCACCCGGATGACGCCGGTGAGGACCTTGCCGTCGGAGGAGAGGTCGACCGAGACGATGTCCAGCGTCGGGTCGTAGAACGACGGGCCGAGGGCGTTGTTGGCGACGCCGGCGTCGTTCGCGGGGTCCTTGAGGATGTTGCAGACCTTCTTCGGCGCCTTCGCCGCGTGGGCCGGGGCGACCGGCGCGAGGGCGGTGGCCACGAGGGCGAGCGGGATCAGGACACGGCGCACGGGTGACTCCTCTGGGTGGGTACGCGGCACGGTCTTGCTGGTCCGGAGGGACGCCGCAGCGCCGGCCGGAACGAGACCGGCCGGCGCTGCGGGCCCGGGCCGCGACGCGTGTCGCGAGACCCGGCTAGCTGATGGCGCCCTCGCAGGTGAGGACGAAGGACGCGAACGGGTTGGCCGAGGTGATGACGACGGTGCAGTCGGCCGTGATCGTGTGGTTGTGGCCGTCGACGACCGCGGAGCCGGTCAGCGTGACGTTCTGCACGTTGCGCGAGTACTGGACGTTGCCGCTCACGCCACCCGACAGGGTGCCCGAGCCGGTGCCGTTGAGCAGCGTCTCGCAGTTGGTGCTGGAACCGCGGAAGTGGACGTCGTACGTGCCCGCGTGGCCGGAGCCGGCGGCGAGCGAGAGCGTGCCGTCGAACGCGACCGACGTCTGGAAGGCACAGCCCGTGGTCGGGATGCCCGGGGCGAGGGCGCCGGTGCCGGTGACCGAGAAGCCCGCGGCACCCGCGTTCGCGCTCGTCGACATCATGAGCAGCGGCGTCGCCACCGCGGCCAGGGCGAGGGTCTTGCGCAGCATGAGAGGTACCCCTTTGCGTGTAGGGACCGGCGGCGCGGGGAGCGCCTCCGGCTGGGTACCGCGACGCTGCCACGGCGAGGCCGGCGCGGGCTAGCGCCGATGGGGTGCCGGCGGCGGGCTGATCGGGTCGTTCTGGGACGGCCGAAAGGTCGACACGAGAGGCGGTCGGTGTCGGGTAGGTCACAGGAGACCTCCCTTCACCGCGATCGCCACGGCCTCGGCGCGCGAGCGCGCCCCGAGCTTCGTGAGCAGCCGCGAGATCCGCGTCTTCACCGTGCTCGGCGCCGCGCTGACGACGGCGCCGATCTGGGCGTTCGTCAGACCGTTCGCGACGAGGCGGAGGACCTCCTGCTCCGCCTGCGACAACGGGCACAGACGCGCCAGCGGGTCGGGCAGCACGAGCGCCTTCGCGACCCGCGGGTCGACGCAGAGCTGCCCGGCGGCGGCGCTGCGGACGGCCGCGGCGAGCGACTCGACGGAGGTGTCCTTGACGAGGTACCCGGCGGCGCCGGCGGCGAGCGCGCGGTTGGCGCCGTCCGGCGCGTCGGCGGCGGAGAGCACGATCGCGCGGACGTCGGGACGGCTGCGCCCCAGGCGTTCCACCACGTCGACGCCGCTGCGGTCGGGCAGCCCGAGGTCGACGATGACGACGTCCACCGCGCTGTCCGGCTGCGCCAGCCAGACCAGCGCCGCGCCCGCCGACATGGCGGTGCCGACGACGTCGATGTCCGGGAACGACCCGAGCGCCTGGCTCAGCCCGGCCACGACGACGGGGTGGTCGTCGACCACGAAGACGCGGACGCTCACGGCACCGGCACCCAGGCGTGCACGCGGACGCCGGACGGCGCGGCGTTCGCCACGTCGAGGCCGCCGCCGAGCTCGGCCACGCGGCGTTGCATGGTGCGCAGGCCGAAGTGCAGGTGCTGCCCGGTCCCTGCCTGCTCCGGCAGGCCGCGGCCGTCGTCGCGGACGACGAGCGTCGTGCGCTGCGCCGCGAACCGCAACGTCACCCGCGCGCTGGTCGCGCCGGAGTGGCGGGCGACGTTGGTCAGCGCCTCGTGCGCGACGCGGAACAGCGCCTCGTCCGCCGGGCCGCCCGCGCGCGCGGCGCCGGTGACGCGCAGGTCGACGTCGATGCCGCTGGACTCGCGCAGCTCGCGGACGAGCGCGCGCAGCGAGCCGACCAGGCCGCGCTTGGGGTGCTCGAGGAACGACAGCGCGTTGATGGCCTGCCGCAGCTCGCCGGTGGCGCGGGAGACGGTGCCGACCGCGTCGCGCAGCCGCGCCGCGACGGCCGGGTCGCCGGCGGTGGCCGCGATGCCCTCCAGCTCCATCCGCAGCGCGAAGAGCTGCTGCCCCAGCGTGTCGTGCAGGTCGCGGCCGACCCGCTCGCGCTCGGCCGCGACGGCGAGGTCGCGCTCGGTCTCGGCGACCCGCTTGCGCAGCTGCGCCCGCGCGACCAGCCCGCCGATGCCCGCGGCGACGGCGAGCAGCAGGTGCAGCGCGTCGTCGTCCAGCGGCTCCGCCGGGCGGACCCGCAGCACGCCGTCGACGGCGCCCTGCACGAGCATCGGCACGACGACGAGGTCGCCCAGCGTCACCGGCCCCGGCTCCGGCTCGCGCCGCCACGCCCGCACCTGCGCCGCCAGCCGCGGCGGCGGCGTCGACGCCGCGAACGCCCGCGCCGCCCCCGCGTCGCAGAGGAACGCGTCGATCAGCTCGCCGCCCACCCCGGAGCGCACCGCGGGCGCGAGGCGTTCGAGCACGACCTGGAGGTCGAGCGGCTGCGCCGCGTCCTCCATCAGCGCGTGCAACGTCTCCAGGTACTGCACCCGACGCGCCAGCCGCGCGCCGTCGCACACCCGGTCGTACGCCGCCGCCGCCTGCACGCACAGCGCCGCCGCGAGGTCGAGGCGTTCCGGCTCCGGCTCGGCCCCGGGCGACAGCCCGACCAGCAGGAACGCCCTTCGCCGGGCCGGCAGCGGCAGCACCACCCGCGCCTCGGGCCGCGGCACCGGCGACAGGCCGTCGTCGGCGAGCAGGCGCGGCCCGTCGCCGAGCGCCGCCAGCGCCGCGCGCAGCGGCCCGGCCAGTGTCGCGGCGGCGTGCCGCCCCGGCTCCGGCTGCCGCAGGCCGCGGCTGCACACCGTCTCCAGGTCGCCGTCGTCGCGGACGACGTTCACCGAGCAGGACGCGGCGCCGAGGATCGCCAGCGCCGCCTCCATGCCGGTCTGGAGGACGCCGTACGGCGTGCGGGCGGCGTTGAGCGCCCCGGCGGCGTTGACGACGTCGTCCAGCAGCCGGTCCCGCCGGTACGACGCCTCCACGGTGTCCGCGACGCGCAGCAGGTGCCGCAGCGGCCCCGCCATCGCGTCGAGCAGCCGCACCTCCGCCTCGGTGAACACGTGCGGCGCCGTCGTGTGGTCGACGATCAGCGCGCCGCGCAGCCGCCCGTCCACGACGAGCGGCGCGATCGCCGCGGACTTCACCGCGAACGCCGACAGCCAGTTCGGCGGGATGACGTCCGACGACGCGACGTCGTCGATCACCATGACCCGCGTCGTCAGCGCCGCGTCCGCCACCGGGATCGCGTCCAGGCCCAGCGGCGGCATCGCCCGGAACCGCGCCCACAGCACGTGGTCGTCCTCGCGCGCGATCGACACCTTCGGGACCAGGCGGCGTTCGGCGTCGAGGAGCAGCAGGCTGGCGTGGTCGACGCCGAGGCCCTGGCGGGCGAGGCGGACCGACTCGACCAGCAGCTCGTCCACGCCGGGCCGGTCGACGCCGGGGCGGTGGGCGGGGCGTTCCGGCTCCAGCGCCGGCGCGGCGGCACGCTCGCGCGCCTCGCCGTCGCGGACCGCCGTCACCGCTGTCTCCCCGTCCGGTCGCCCCGGGCGCCCGGCCGGGTGCGGCGGGCGGAAGGCGCCGGACGTCGCGATGCGGGGGGTGCCGGTCGCGCGCTCGGGCGCGCGGCGGGCCGCGTCGGGATGCTCGGTAGGGGCGGGCAGTCCCCGGACCCGGTCGCGCCGGGTCCGCCTTCGTGCACAAATGTCCTAGGCGGCCGCCAGGAACGCAAGCCGCCGTCCGGCTCAAGTACCGGCCGGAACGTGCCGATATGGGCGGCGCAGGGGGTGTTCCGGGGCCTTTGGGAGAGGTTGGCCGTGCCGTACTGCCCCCGTTGCCGTCACGAGACGCCGACGCTGCTCCGTCCGCGCCACGACGTCGTGCTCTGCCCGCCGTGCTGGGACCTGCTGCTGCTCCTCGCCGCCGGCGACGCCGACGACGTCGACGCCCGCTAGCTACCGCCAGGCGGCGGCGTAGAGGAGGGTCTCGGTCGCGTCGGCCAGCGTGTCGTACATCGGGAGGTTGACCCGCTCCGCGACGAGGATCTCGCGGACGTGGTCGGGCACCCGGCACAGCGCCAGCGCGCAGCCCTGGAGCCGGCACCGCGTCGCGGTGTGCAGCAGGACGCCGACGCCGGCCTGGTCCAGCTTGGTGACGAGGCCGAGGTCGAGCAGGACCGCCTGCGGCCGGGTCACCAGCACGTCGCCGAGCGACTTCTGGAACGCCGGGGCGGTCCGCGCGGTCACCGGGCCGGCGACGCCGGCCATGGTGAGGTCGCCGTACGTCGTGGTCGACAGCTCCAGCGGCACGGGCACCTCCCAGGGGGCACGGGGTCGGGGTTCGCGCTCCCGTCCGTTCTGCCCGATTCCGCGCCCGGTGGCACCTGTCCCACGAAAGCCTCACCTGGCGGCAACGTAGGCTCGCCCGCATGGCGCGACGGGTCCGGCTGGCACCGACCGCGGCGGAGCTGGCGGCCGGGTTCGCGGCGATCCGGGCCGAGCTGGGGCTGCCGGCGGCGTTCCCGCCCGACGCGGTGCCGGCCGCGCCGCGGGCGGCGTACGCCGACGCGACCGGCGTGGCGTTCGTCACGATCGACCCGCCGGGCAGCCGGGACCTGGACCAGGCGTTCCACGCGGCGCGGCGCGGCGACGGCTACCGGGTGACGTACGCGATCGCCGACCCGGGCGCGTTCCTGACGCCGGGGCTGGACGCCGAGTCGCGGCGGCGCGGCAAGACGCTGTACTGCCCGGACGCGCGGGTGCCGCTGTACCCGCCCGCGCTGTCGGAGGGCGCCGCGTCGCTGCTGGCGGGCGAGGAGCGGCCGGCCGTCGTCTGGACGCTGGACCTCGACGCCGCCGCCGAGCCGGTGGCGGTCCGCGTCGAACGCGCCCGCGTCCGCAGCCGCGCCCAGCTCGACTACCCCGGCGTGCAGCGCGCGCTCGACACCGGGACCGCCGACGAGCCGCTCGTGCTGCTCCGCGAGCTCGGCCGGCTCCGCCAGGAGCGGGAGGCCGAACGCGGCGCCGTCTCGCTGCGCACGCCCGCGCAGGAGGTCGTGCGGACGCCGGCCGGGTACGGCCTGGCGTTCGTGGCGCCGTTGCCGGTCGAGGACTGGAACGCGCAGGTGTCGTTGCTGACGGGCATGTGCGCGGCGCGGGTGATGCTCGGCGGCGGCGTCGGGCTGCTGCGCACGCTGCCGCCGCCCGACCTGGGGGCGGTCGCGGCGCTGCGGCGGGCGGCGCGGGTGCTCGAGGTGGACTGGCCGGAGGGGGAGGCGTACGCCGGCTTCATCCGGCGGCTGGACCCGGCCGCGCCGCCGTGCGCGGCGCTGCTCGCGCTGGCCACGACGCTGCTGCGCGGCGCCGGGTACACCGCGTTCGACGGCGCGCCACCGGAGCAGCCGCTGCACAGCGCGATCGCGGCGCCGTACGCCCACGCGACCGCGCCGCTGCGCCGCCTCGCCGACCGCTTCGTCTCCGAGACCTGCCTCGCGCTGCACGCCGGGCGCGAGGTGCCGGGCTGGTGCCGCGATGCGTTGCCCGGACTGCCCGCGCTGATGGCCGCCGCCGACCGGCGCGAGCGCGAGCTGGAGCGCGCGGTCCTCGACTACGTCGAGGCGGCGGTGCTCGCCGGGCGGGTCGGGGAGACGTTCGACGCGGTCGTCACCGACGCCGACGAGCGCGGCGCGATGGTGCAGCTCGCGCAGCCCGCCGTGCGGGCGCGGCTGTCGGGCGACGCGCCCCTGGGCGAACGCATCCGGGTCCGGCTGGCCGAGGCCGACCCGGCGCGGCGGCGCGTCCGCTTCGCCGTCGCCTAGGTCTCGCCGCCGCGGTCGGAGCGGTACCGCGCGAACCCCGGCAGCAGCAACGCGATCAGTGCGGTGCCGGCGAGGCAGGCGAGGCCGCCGCTCACGATGGAGAACCGCGCGCTGGTCAGGCGCGCCATCGCGCCCGCCTCGGCGTTGCCGAGCAACGGCCCGGACGCGACGTTGGCGAGCTCGATCCCGGCCAGGCGGCCGCGCAGGTGGTCGGGGATCGTCTGGTTCCAGATGGTCGAGCGGAACGTCGCGCTGACGAAGTCGCCCGCGCCCGCCACCGCGATGAGCGGCAGTGCCAGCCACAGCGACGTCGCGAACCCGAACGCCGTGATCGCCACGCCCCACGCCACCACCGACCAGAGGATCGCGGCGCCGTGGCGGCGGACGTGGCGGACCCAGCCGGAGGTCATCGTGCCGAGCAGCGCGCCCGCGTACGTCGCGCCGTGCAGCAGCCCCAGCACCGTCGCGGGCGCGAGGCCGCTCGACGCGAACCGCTTCGCGGCCAGCTCGGGAAACAGCGCCGACGGCATCCCGAAGATCATCGCGTTGAAGTCGACGAGGTAGGTGCCCATCAGCACCGGGTTGCTCCGCGCGTAGCGGAACCCCTCCACGACGCTGCGCAGGCTGGGGCGTTCGGCGTCGTCCGGTGGCGGCGTCGCCCGCATCGCGCGCAGCGTCGCCAGCGAGATCGCGAACGACGCCACGTCCGCGCCGTACGCCCCGCGCAGCCCGAGCGTCGCGATGAGCAGCCCGCCGAGCGCAGGGCCGGCGACCGCGCCGAGGTTGACGTAGAGGCTGTGCAACGCCGTCGCCGACGCGAGCTGGTCCTTCTCCACCAGCTGCGGCAGCAGCGCCCACAGCGACGGCCGCCCCAGCCCGTCCAGCCCGGCCGCCGCGCCCGCCAGCACGTACAGCGGCCAGACGCGCGGGTGCGGGAGGAGGGCGTTGAGCAGCAGGAGCAGGGGGACGCAGGTGAGCGCGGTCTCCGCGCGCAGGAACAGCTTGCGCCGGTCGACGGCGTCGGCGAGCGCGCCGCCGACGAACGACATCGTCAGCAACGGCACCAGCTCGCAGAGCGCGAGCATCCCGACGGCGAGCGACGAGTGGGTGAGCTGGTACATCTGGTACTGCACGGCGACGTAGGTCACGAACGACCCGAGGAACGACACCGCCTGCCCCGACCAGAGCAGCCGGAACTCCCGCGACGTGCGCAGGGGCGACAGGTCGATCGCGACGTGCCGCAGGAGGCCGAGGACACCGCCGCGCCCGGCCGTCGCGGCGACGGCGGGTTCGAGCTCGCTCGGGTCGTCGGTCATGTCCCGGCGACGCTACCGGCGCGCGGCACCGCCGCCATCCGGATTACGGCGACGTGCTCGTGTCGACCAGCACCCGGAGGTCGTACCGCGTCGTGCCGTGCCGGATGCCGGCGGACCAGTCGACGTCGACGCCCTGGCTGACGAACCTCCCCGGCCGGGTGACGTGCGCCACCACGACGAACATCCACTGCTCCCCCTGCCCCGGGTGCAGCACCACCTCGCGCACCGGGCGGAAGTCGTACCCGCGCCCCTCCGGGCCCGCGCCGATGACGGTGCCCGGCCGCGCCGCGACCGCGTGCACCGCCACGATGGTCATGCCGTCCGGGACGCCGCGCACCCGCACCGCACGCACGCGCACCGTCTCGCGCACCGACCCGTCGTAGAACGGGCGGACGACGGCGTAGAGGTTCTCGCCCACGGCGACGTACCCGCCGGCGCCGGCCGCGGCGCCGTCCGGCGACAGGGGCGCGGGACGGAGCCGCAGGTACCAGAGCGCCCCCGCCGCCAGCGCCACCGCGAGCGCGGCGCCGGCGGCGGCGACGCGCGTCCGCCTACGGGGGGCCATGCGGCCTCCTCGGTTTCGCGAGCCAGGGCGGGCGCGGGCGGCGCACTACGATCAGGGCATGCCCCCTGAGCGCTGCCCGCGGTGCGGCACGCCCCGCCGCGCCGACCTCCAGGTCTGCGTCCGGTGCGAGCACCGGTTCGACGGCACCGAGGCCGACGTCGACCTCGCGGTCCCGCGCCCGGCCGCGCCGTCGCCGACGCAGTCGCACGGCACGGTCATGGTGGCGTTGCTGAGCGGGTTCGTGGTGCTGGCGTTCCTGCTCTGGCTGAGCGTGCGCGGGGTGGGGCCGTTCGAGGGGCAGGTCGTCAAGACCGAGCCCGCGACGGACAAGACCCGCGTCACCGTCAGCATCACGAACAAGGGGAGCAAGGCGGGCCACGGCCGCTGCCGCATCGCGCGCATCCGCGACACCGGCGACCGGACGACCGACTTCCAGTTCCTGTCCGGGCGGGTGCTGCCGCACCAGACGATCACCGAGACCGTCGAGGTGCCGGTGGAGCCGGGCGTGACGGCGGGTCAGGTCGACTGCTGATCGTCGGCCGGCGGCTCGTCCGCCGGCTCCTCCGGCGGGACCCGCTTCGCGCCGGCGCGCAGCAGCACGACGACGAGCACCATCGGCACCAGCACCATCAACGTCTCGGGGACGCCGCCCCCGTGCGCGAGCGGGGTCATCACGTGCCCAGCAGCAGCGCGACGCCGCCGAGGGTGTAGGCGACCATCACCGCGAGCAGCGGGAGCTGGCCGGTGAACGCCGCCCGCCCCCGGAACGTCCCCACCGCCCGGTCGTGCGCCGCGATGACGCCGAGCACGTGCCCGACGACGATCGCGCCGATCTGTGTGGTGGCGACGACGCGGGTGGGGACGAGCGTGAAGTCGATGGTCCAGTGGGCGGTGCCGAACCAGTTGGCGCCGGTCGCGAACGGGTCGGACGCGAGGATCCACGACTGCTGCCCCTCGAGGAGCAGCAGCGAGAAGTAGTGGGCGATCGCGTACCCCACCATGATCGGCACCACCGAGTGGACGAACACCCCCGGCAACGGCCGCCGGTCGGCGCCCGCGGGCCGCCCCGCCTCGCGCGTCGCGAATACGTAGGTCACCGCCACGAACGCGAGGCAGGCGGCGAGCACCAGCGTCGCCTTGGGCGCGGCCGCCCAGCCGGTGTCGTTGCCGGCCCACTCCTTCCACAGCGTCGAGCGGGTGACGCCGTCGAACGCCGTGGAGCCGAGCAGCACGACCACCACCGCGACCAGCCCGGGCTCGGCCACCAGCCCGGCGAGGCCGTCGAGCGGGTTGCGCAGCACCAGCCGGCCGTCAGGGCGGCGGCCGATCGGCGCGAGCCGCCCGATGAGCGACGAGTACACCTCGAACCCGTCGCCGCGCTCGAACCACCGGGCCCCGTAGACCGACGCGGCGACGAGGTTCGCGATCGCGTAGACGAGCACCATGACCGCGAGCCGGCGCGGGTCGGCGCGGTACGGCAGCACCAGCTCGACCCACGCGAACGCCAGCAGCCACCCGGCGGCGGGCCAGTAGCCGATGGAGGCGGGCAGCTCGCGCAGGCCGCGCTCGGGGTCGCTGCCGGAGACGGCGGAGATCGCGTGGTGGATCGTGCGGAGCGGGTTGACGACCCGCCAGACCGGGCCGAGCAGCAACGACAGCGGCACCAGCCCGACCCAGAACTGGATGAACAGGAACCACGGGAGCGGGTTCGACTCCTCGCCGCTCGCCCCGGCGAGGCCGGCCGCGAGCAGCAGCAACGACGCCGCCAGCACCAGCGCGCGCAGCACCCAGCGGGTCACCGGCGAGTCGAGGAACGCCGCCACCGGCCCCGGCAGCGGGCGGCCCTTGTCGTCGCGCAGCCGCGGCGACGGCCAGAGCACGCCCAGCGCCGCGAACGACAGCACGACCGCGATGCCCGCGCCGTACAGCGCCAGCCAGAACGGCACCGGCAGGTCGGCGCGGCCGCCGACGCCGTGCGCCAGCACGATCGGGTCCGGCATCAGCTCGCCTTCAGCGTGAACAGCTCCAGCCCCGCGTCCTCCAGCTCGACCTCGACGCTGCCGGGGATGTTCGCGACGAGGTCCAGCGCGGTCGGGCAGCCGGGCGTCGTGTCCTGCTTCTTGTCGTACGAGTGGACGTGCACCTCGTCCGCCACGTCCGCGGTGACCGCGATCCGTACGGGCGTGCCGGTCTTCACGGACCACTGCTCGTGCTCGGTGGTCACCTTCCCCTTCGTCACCGTCGCCGTGATCACCGTCGTGCCCGCCGGGGGCTCCGGCGCGGCCGGGCAGCTCGGGCCGCTCGCCGTCGCCGACGCGGGCGCGCTCGTCGCCGGCGCGGTGGTCGCGGTCGTCACGGCCGCCGACGGGGAGCCGGTCGCCGTGGGCTCGCCGTCGTCGGAGCAGGCGGTCAGGGCGAGCAGGGCCAGCGCGGCGGCGGCCGGGACGAGGCGGCGCATCGGGTCGGGCTCCTTCCGGCAAACGACGTTCGGGACCATCCTCCCCCGGCAACGGCCGGCGGCGCGCGTTCGTGCCACGATCGTGCCGTGCGCCGCGTCCCCGCCCTGCTCCTCGCGCTCGCCGTCGTCGGCACCGCCACGCCCGCGTCCGCGCACGTTCCCGCGCGCGCCCGGCTCGCCTCGCCCGCCGAGGACGCGCGGGTCGTCGGCGACGCGGTGCGCGTCGTCGTCGTGGGGGAGGGCGGCACGGCCGCGGCGTCGTTCCGGCTCGACCTCGACGGCCGGCCGGTCGACGCGGCGGGCCGGGTCGGCGGGCTGTTCACGACGCTGACGGTGCGGCCGCAGCAGCAGACCGAGCTGACCGTCGGCGGCGTCGCGCCCGGCACCCACACGCTGACGCTGACGCCGGAGCAGGACGTCGACAGCAGCGCGCCCACGGTGGTGCGGCGGTTCCGCGTGGTCGCGGACGAGAAGGGCGGCGGCGGGCTGGTCGCCGCGGCGTTCGTCGGGCTGCTCGTGCTGGGCGGCGTCGGCGCGGCCGTCGCCGTGCGCCGCAAGGCCGCCGCCTAGCGCGGCGGGCGCGGCGCGCCCTGGAGGCCGTCGAGCAGGCGGCCGAGGCGTTCCCGGACGCCCGCGCGGCGCCGCACGGCGCCCGGTGCCGTCGCGCTCACGACGTGCTGCACGACCTCGAAGTACGCGTCCACCGGCACGGTCAGCGCCTCGTGCGCGAGCGAGCGCAGGTCCCTGTCGCCGGCTTCGATGGCGAGTACGTGGGCGCCGCCGCGGCGGGCGCGGCTCACGTCGTCCAGGAGGCGTTCCGGCGCGGCGTCGGGCGCGACCACGAGCAGCGTCTCGCGGCGCACGACCTGGAGCCGGTCGAGGCCGACGGCCAGGTGCGGCGGCGCGCCGGGCGGCACCTGCCAGCGCACCAGCGTCGGCGCCAGCTCGGCCCGGCGCGCCCACTCCGCCTCGTCGGTGAGGTGCGCGGCGAAGTGCCACGGCTCGTCCTCCGGCGTGCCCACCAGCAGCAACGAGCCGGGCTCGGCCGGCGCGGCACCGAGCGCGCCCGCGAAGTCGACCACCTCGTCGTCGAACGCCGTCCCCTCGAACACCGCGCGCAGCAGCGCGGTCTCCTCGGCGTTCACGCCGCGTCGAGGGCGGCGGTGCGCCGCAGCCCGCGGACCCCGGTCGCCGCGAACGTCAGCGCGAAGATCGCCGCGCCGGTCAGCACGATCATCGTGCCGCTGGGCACGTCGAGGTG
Source organism: Mycobacteriales bacterium (assembly GCA_035714365.1). Classification (GTDB taxonomy): domain Bacteria; phylum Actinomycetota; class Actinomycetes; order BP-191; family BP-191; genus BP-191. The sequence goes on from DASTMB010000095.1 coordinate 60,096, forward strand.
GTAGCTGAGGTTCATCCCGACGAACCCGCACACCGCGCCGACCGCCGTCGACACCGCGAGCATCCGGCTGAACGAGCTGGTGACCATCCGCGCGACGACCGGCGGCATGACGAGGATCGCGGCCACCAGCGTCACGCCGATGACGTTCAAGGTCACGAGGATGCCGAGCGCGAGCACCGTCGTGAGCAGCGCGTCGGTGCGGGCGACGGAGACGCCGGAGACGTCGGCGACCTCCGGGTCGAACGTCGTGAACAGCAGCGCGCGGTACCGGAAGAACACCAGCGCCGCCGCCAGCAGCGTCACCGCCGCGACCGCGACGACGTCGGACACCGACAGCCCGAGGATCGAGCCGAACAGCGCGGCGTCGAACGACCGCCCGCGCGCCCCGAACATCCGCAGCAGCGCCACGCCGAGCGCGAACGACGCGGTCGTGATGACGCCGATCGCCGCGTCGGCGCCGATCGCGCGGCGGCGCGACACGGCGTTGATCATCAGCGCGGAGGCGATGCCCCAGACGCCGGCGCCGGCGTAGTAGTTGAACGACACGATCGTGCTGGCGGCGAACCCGCCGTAGATCGCGTGGGAGAGGCCGTGGCCGATGTACGACATCCCCTTGAGCGTGATGTAGACGCCGATCAGGCCGAGCAGCGCGCCGGACAGGGTGGCCACCACCAGCCCGCGGACGAAGAACGGGAACGCGAACGGGTGCAGCAGCCCGCTCACCGCCGGTTGACCTCGGCGCGGGGGAGCGGCACGACCGGCGCCGGCGGCGGGTCGACGACGACCGGCATGCCGCCGTGCTCGAGGACCTCCATGCGGGCGCCGAACGTGCGTTCCAGCACGTCGGGCGTGATGACCTCGCTGGGCGCGCCGACGCCGATAACCTCGCGGTTGAGGCAGACGAGGTGCGGCAGGTGGGCGGCCATGCCGTTGAGGTCGTGGGTGGTGAGGACGATGCCGAGCCCGTCGCGGTTCAGCTCGTCCAGCAGGTGCAGGATCTCGTGCCGGGTCGCGACGTCGAGGCCGGACGTCGGCTCGTCCATGAGCAGCAGCTGCGGCTCGCGGAGCAGGGCGCGGGCCAGGAACATCCGCTGCTGCTGGCCGCCCGAGAGCTGGCGGATGTGCCGCTTGGCCAGGCCCGCGATGCCGAGCCGGTCCAGGACGCGGGCGACCTCGGCGCGTTCGGCGCGGGACGGCCAGGGCAGCAGCCGCCCGGACGTGCGGGCCATCAGCACGCACTCCTCGACCGTGACGGGGAAGTCCCAGTTGACCGTCTCGAGCTGCGGCACGTACGACACGGCGACGCCCTTCGGGCGGTGCACGTCGCCGCGCACCGGGCGGACGGTGCCGAGCAGCACGCGCAGCAGCGTCGTCTTGCCGGAGCCGGACGGGCCGACGACGCCGGTGAACGTCCCCGCGCGGACGTCCAGCGTCACGTCGCGCAGCACCGTCTCGGCGCCGTAGCGGGCGGTGACGCCGTCGAGGCGCAGCAGCGAGCCGCAGCGGACGGCGGTCACTGCGGGTACCTCGCGGTGTCCGGCAGCGCCGGGTCGGCCAGCGCGGCGAGCGCGCCCGCGTCGCCGCCGAGCCCGGTGACCATGGTCGTGAAGTCGGCGCGCATCAGCCCCCACCAGGAGTGTCCGGGGTCGCCCGGCCTGCCGGGCAGGTCGTCGTCGCGCAGCGTGTCGACGTACCGGGCCCCGGTGGAGCGGCCGATCTGCGCGAGCACGGTCGACGGGAACACCTCGGAGCCGAAGATCGCCGGCACCTTCTCCCGCCTGATCTGGTCGATGAGCGCGGCGACCTCGCGCGGGCTCGGCTCCTCGAAGTTCGCCGGCTGGATCGCGCCGATCACCTTCCAGCCGTAGTCGCGCGCGAAGTAGGCGAACCCGTCGTGGTAGGTCAGCAGCCCCCGCCGCTCCGCGGGGATCGACGCGGACGCCGCCCTGACCGCGTCGGAGAGGGCGGTGGCGGCCTTCGCGAACGCCGCGAGGTTGGCGTCGTAGGTGGCCTTGCCGTCCGGGTCGCGCTTCGCGTACTCGTCGCGGATGACCTCGGCGTAGCGGATCGCGAGCAGCGGGTCGGTCCACAGGTGCGGGTTGGGCTTGCCGTCCTTCTTCGGGAACGAGAAGTCGTAGATGTAGTCCGCCGGGGCCAGGACGCGGTCGCCGACGGCGACGACGGCGGCGTCGCCGGCCTTGTTCTCCTCGGCCAGCTCGGCGGTCGGGTCCTCCAGCTTGAGGCCGTTGACGAGGATCAGGTCGGCGCGCGAGATCACCTCGGCGGCGCTCGGCGGCGGCTCGAACGTGTGGGAGTTCTGCCCCTCGGGGACCAGCCCGGTGACGCTGACCCGGTCGCCGCCGACGACGGCCGCGATGTTCGTCAGCGGCGCGACGGTGGTGACGACGGCGAGGCGGCCGCCGGAGCCGGCGGCGGAGGAGCCGCAGGCGGCGGTGGCGGCGGTGGCGGCGGCGAGGAGGCCGGCCGCGGCGGCCGTGGCGAGCGCGCGCCGGACCGGCACGCTCCGAGGGGAGGGCACGGGCCAACCCTAATGCGGCGGCCCCGTAGTTGCCACCCGTTCGCAATAAGGATCAGGGGGCGTGCAGCGGCCCGTCGTCGTCGGTCGTCGCGGAGGCGGACGGCTTCGGCGTGGGCGAGGTCGTGGTGACCTTCGGCGTCGGGCTGGGGCTCGGCTTCGGCGAGGTGGTGGCCTTCGGCTTCGCCGGCGGCTTGCTCGACGGGCGCGGCGTGCTCACCGCGTCGAGCAGCGGCGCCACCGTCGCGCGCACCTGCGGCGGCGCGTTCTTCGACAGCAGCCGGACCAGCGTCCGCGCCTGCGCCAGCACCTGGTTGGCGCCCTCGGGCCCACGGACCTCCAGCAGCGCGATCTCCGCCTGGAGGAGCTGCGCCGCCTGCTCGGCGACGCCGGGGTCGTTGGCGTGCTCCTTGATGAGGTCCTGCAACGTCTGGTGGAGCTGCTGCGCGGCCGCCGAGACGGCGCCGGGGGAGGC
>DASTMB010000096.1 GCA_035714365.1 Mycobacteriales bacterium
GGTGCCGCGGCGGGCGCGGCCTCGACCGCCGGCGCGGCAGCCGCGGCCGGGGCGGCCACCGCCGCGGGGGCGGCGACGGGCGCGCCGCCGAGCGACGGCGCCTCGTAGACCTTCGGCTCCGCCTTCGCCGCGGCGGCGAGCTCGGCCGCCTCCGCGCCGTCCGGGTCGAGCACCGGCGGCGCGGGGACGGTGTACATCCACTCGCGGAGACGTTCCTTCTCGTGCGTCAGGTCGCGGATGTCGTACTCGGAGTACTCGAACTCCGGCGACCAGAACAGCGCGTCGAACGGGCAGACCTCGACGCAGATGCCGCAGTACATGCAGAGCGCGAAGTCGATCGCGAACCGGTCGAGGATGTTCCGGGTCCGGGCGCGGGCGCCCGGCTCCTTCGGCGGCACCGTCTCCTTGTGCGAGTCGATGTAGATGCACCAGTCGGGGCACTCGCGGCTGCACAGCATGCAGACCGTGCAGTTCTCCTCCATGAGCGCGATGACGCCGCGGGTGCGCGGCGGCAGCGCCGGCTTCACGTCGGGGTACTGCCGCGTCACCGACGGCTTCATCATCGTCTTGAGCGTCACGCCCAGACCCTTGAGCAGGCCGACGCCGCCGGCCATCAGAGGTTCCCGTGCATGAGGTAGACCTTGATCGCCGCCACCGCGAGCACCTGCACCAGGGCCAGCGGGATCAGCGCCTTCCAGCAGAACTTCTGGAGCTGGTCCTCGCGCAGCCGCGGGTACGTCGCGCGTAGCCAGACCACGACGAACGCGATCGCGAACAGCTTGGCCAGCGTCCAGACCGGCCCGAGGAACTCCGGACCCGGGCCGCGCCAGCCGCCGAAGAACATCGCCGTCATCAGCCCGCCGGCGACGACGATGCCGGCGTACTCGGTGAGCAGGAACAGCGCGAACCGCAGGCCGGTGTACTCCGTCATGTGCCCGAAGATGATCTCCGAGTCGGCGACCGGCATGTCGAACGGCGGGCGGTTCAGCTCGGCGAGCGACGACGTGAAGAAGATGAAGATGCCGGGCGCCAGCGCGACCAGCCACCACCAGCGCCAGGCGTGCGCGATGCCGGTGAGCGAGAGCGTTCCCGACAGGATCACGACCGAGCAGGCGGAGAGGATCAGCGGCAGCTCGTACGCGATGAGCTGCGCGGCGCCGCGGATGCCGCCGAGGAGCGAGAACTTGTTCGCGCTCGACCAGGCCGCCATCAGCATGCCGATCACGGTCACCGACGAGATCGCCAGCGCGTAGAACAGGCCGATGTCGAGCTGCTCGGCGACGACGTTCGGGCCGATGGGGATGACGACGAGCACGAACATCGCCGGGAGCAACGACACCGCGGGCGCGAGCTTGAACACCCACGGGTCGGCGTTCTCCGGGACGACGTCCTCCTTCTGCACGAACTTGATGCCGTCGGCGACGAGCTGCGCCCAGCCGTGGAAGCCGCCCGCGTACATCGGGCCGAGGCGCGACTGCATGTGCGCCATGCCCTTGTGCTCGAGCATGCCGACGGCGAGCGGCACCGTGAGGAAGACCAGCAGGATGCCGACGAGCTTCACCGCGAGCAGGAAGCCGAACGAGTGCAGCAGGCCACCTGCCGCCAGGACCTCAGGACTCACTCGTGACCGCCTTCACCGGGCTCCTTCGCGCCGGGCCACGCCTTGACGACGCGGCTCGCGAGCTGGAACTCCTTGCGCAGCGGGTGCCCGTCGAACTCGTCGGAGAGCAGCAGCTTGACGAGGTTCGGGTGGCCCTCGAAGACGATGCCGAACATCTCCCACGCCTCCCGCTCGTGCCAGTTGGCGCCGCGGTAGACGCCGGAGCAGGACGGGACGGTCGGGTTGTCCCGCGGCGTCGTCGTGCGCAGCAGCAGGTGGTGCCGGTGGATCGGCGAGTAGAGGTGCATGACGACCGCGAAGCCGTCCTCCCCCTCGTCGACCCCGGCCATCATGTCGAAGAACGTCAGGTCCAGGCCGCGGCTAGTCTTCGCGAACTCGGCGGCCGCGGCGTAGTGCTCGCGCGGCACCGTCACCGTCGGGTGGCCGTACGAGATCTCGCTCTCGACGCCCTCCCCGAACTGCGCGACGAACCGCTGCGCGATCTCCTCTGGCGTCATCGGCTACGCCTCGACCGAGATCGGCTCACGGGCGTACCGCTGCTTCAGCGACTCGTCCTGGATCTTCGTCTGGAGCTTGATGATGCCCTGCAGCAACGCCTCCGGCCGCGGCGGGCAGCCCGGCACGTAGACGTCCACCGGCAGGATCTGGTCGACGCCCTTCGTCACCGCGTAGGAGTCCCAGTACGGGCCGCCGCAGTTCGCGCAGGACCCGAACGAGATCACGTACTTCGGCTCGGGCATCTGCTCGTAGAGCCGCTTCACGGCGGGCGCCATCTTGTCGGTCAGCGTGCCGCTGACGACCATCAGGTCCGCCTGCCGGGGCCCGTGGGCGAACGGGATCACGCCCAGGCGGATGAAGTCGTGCTCGGCCATCGAGGTCGCGATGAACTCGATCGCGCAGCACGCGAGGCCGAAGTTGAAGACCCACAGCGAGTACTTGCGTCCCCAGTTGAGGACGAACTTGATCGGCTGCGGGACCTCGACCTGTTCGCTCAGACCCATTCGAGGACCTTCTTCTTCCACGCGTAGAGCAGGCCGACGACGAGGATCGCCACGAACACGACCATCTCGACGAAGACCGGGCCGCCCTGGCCGGCCCGGGCGAACGCGTTGAGCACGTTGGCGAACGGGAACAGGAACACCGACTCGACGTCGAAGATCACGAACAGGAACGCGAAGACGTAGTAGCGGATCTGCGTCTGCGACCAGCCCGCGCCGACCGGGTCGATGCCGCACTCGTAGGTGAGGTACTTCTCCCGCTGGGGACGGTTGGGCCGGATCAGGCGGGCCGCCGAGAAGGCCACGACGACGAAGCCGAGGCCGACGAGGATGACGGAGCCGATCGTGGTGTACGACCCGAAGTAGGCGCGCATCGGGGCCCGCTCGTCCTCCCTGGAGTCGCGATCCGCACGGCGGACCGGCCGCCGAACGGCGGTACCCGCATCCTATCGGCGCCGTCCCGCACCGCCGAATCGACGCGCGCCCCGCGCGGCGTAGCCGCCTACCCGCCGCCCGGGTAGTGCCCTACCCTGCCGACATGGCGTTCGAGCGGATCACCGTGGACGCGGACCTGATGGGCGGCGCGCCCACGATCCGCGGGCTGCGCATCCCGGTGGCGACGGTCGTCTCCATGGTCGCCGCCGGGATGACGGCCGCCGAGATCTGCGCCGACCTCCCGGACCTGACGCCGGAGGACGTAGCCGAGGCGCTGCGGTACGCGGCCGAGACCGTGCGGGAGCGGCAGCTGCCGCTGCGCCCCTCCGCATGAGGCTGCTCCTCGACAACAGCGGCGGGTGTCCGACCGCCGGGCCCGAGGAGCTCGCCGCGTTGCTGGTCGCGAAACCTGCCCGCGCTGGCGGACGAGCTGGACCGGGGCGCGGTCGTCGTGCTCGGGGAGCAGTCGGTCCGGGTGCGCGCGTTGCCGCTCTAGCCGGTGCGGGCGACGACGAAGTCGGCCAGGGCGACCAACGCCGCCCGCGCCGGGGTGTCCGGCAGCTCGGACGCGATGGACTTCGACTCGGCCGAGTACGCCGCGAGCGTGGCGCGGGCCTCGTCCATGGCCGGGTGGTTGCGCAACGCGGCCAGGGCGGCGGCGTGGCGGTCGTCGTCGCCGAGGTCGCCGGTGAGCAGCCGGGCCAGCTCGCTGTCCGGCGCCTCGAGGCGCAGCGCGTAGAGGACGGGCAGCGTGCGGATGCCCTCGCGCAGGTCGGTGCCGGGCGTCTTGCCGGACTGGACGGTCTCGGACGCGACGTCGAGCAGGTCGTCGGAGAGCTGGAACGCCAGGCCGATGGTGGCGCCGTACCGCGTCATCACGTCCACGGCCGAGGTGGGGGCGCCGGCGAGCAGCGCGCCGAGGCGGCCGGAGGTGGCGATGAGCGAGCCGGTCTTCTCGGCGAGGACGGATAGGTAGTGGTCGACCGGGTCGTCGCCCTCGCCGGGGCCGAGCGTCTCGCGGATCTGGCCCTCGCAGAGCACGGCGATGGTCTGCGCGAGGATGCGGGTCGCCTCGGTGCCGAGGTCGGCGGTGATCTCCGACGCGCGGGCGAAGAGGAAGTCGCCGGTGAGGATGGCGACGGTGTTGTCCCAGCGCGAGTTCGCGGAACGCGTGCCGCGCCGCAGCGTGGCCTCGTCCATGACGTCGTCGTGGTACAGCGTCGACAGGTGGGTGAGCTCGATCGCGACGGCGGCGGGGACGACGCCGGGCGACGTCGGGTCGCCGAACTGCGAGGCGAGCAGGACGAGCAGCGGCCGGAACCGCTTGCCGCCCGCGTCGACGAGGTGCCGCGACGTCTCCGTGACGAACGGGTAGTTGCTCTTGACCGACTCGCGCAGCATCTCCTCGACGGCGTCCAGCCCGGACCGCACGGCGGCCTCGAGGACGGGGTCGTCGAAGACGACGCTGCGGCGGAGGTCCATGGTCAGCGCACGAACCCGCGCGCGGCGACGTCGGCGATGCGCACCATCTCGCCCGGCAGCACGCCGAGCAGCAACGTCACCATGACGGCGAGCCCGAGCGCGGCGGCGGCGGGCGCGCTCGGCAGCACGACCGTCGGCCCGTCCTCGGCCGGCTCCTGGAAGAACATCAGCACGACCACGCGCGCGTAGAAGAACGCCGCCACCGCCGAGGTCAGCACGCCGACGATGACGAGCGGCGTCGCCCGCCCCTCGACCGCCGCCTCGAAGACGCCGAACTTCGCGGTGAAGCCGCTCGTGAGGGGGATGCCGGCCAGCGCGAAGAGGAAGAACGCGAACACGCTCGCGACGACCGGCGACCGCCGGCCGAGGCCCTGCCACTGCGACAGGTGCGTGGCCTCGCCGTCGGCGTCGCGGACGAGCGTGACGACGCCGAACGCGCCGAGGACGGTGAAGCCGTACGCGAGCAGGTAGAACAGCACGCCGCGGAGGCCGACGTTGTTGGCGGCGGCGACGCCGGTGAGGATGAAGCCGGCGTGCGCGACGGACGAGTACGCGAGCATCCGCTTCACGTCCTGCTGCGTCACCGCGACCACCGCGCCGACGACCATGGTCAGGATCGCGACGACCCAGACGGCCGGCCGCCAGTCCCACACGACCTCGCCGCCGACGACGTAGAGGACGCGGACCAGCCCGCCGAACGCCGCGACCTTGGTGCCGGCGGCCATCAGCGCGGTGATCGGCGTCGGCGCGCCCTGGTAGACGTCCGGCGTCCACGAGTGGAACGGCACCGCGCCGACCTTGAACAGCAGCCCGACGCCGAGCAGCGCGAGGCCCGCGTAGAGCAGGGCGTCGTTGTTGCCGACCACGGTCGTGGCGTCGCGGATCGCGGCGAACGACACCGAGCCGGCGTAGCCGTAGAGCAGCGCGAGGCCGTAGAGGAAGAACGCCGAGGAGAACGCGCCGAGCAGGAAGTACTTGAGCGCACCCTCCTGGCTCACGATCTTGCGGCGCCGGGCGAGACCGGTGAGCAGGTACAGCGGCAGCGACAGGATCTCCAGCGCGACGAACAGCACGAGGAGGTTGGTCGCGGAGACGAACAGCATCATGCCGCCGACGGCGAACAGCGCCAGCGGGAACGACTCCGTCGGCAGGTCGCGCGCGACGGCGGCGTCCGGGTCGCTCGGGTTGCCGCGTTCGGCGAGGAGCAGCAACGCCGCGAGCGCGAGGACGGCGAGCGTCCCCTGGAGGAACAGCGCGGGGCCGTCGACGCTGACGACGCCGTCGGCGACGACCTTCGGCGAGTGCGCGGTCCAGAGCCGGACCGAGAACAGCAGCGCGGCGAGCAGGCCGACGACGGCGACGCCGAGCTGCGCCACGCGGCGGCGGGTCTCGGGCGCGAACGCCTCGACCAGCACGCCGACGGTCGCGGCGGCGAACACCGACAGCATCGGCGCGAGCTGGTACCACTCGACGTGCGGCGACGTGATCCGCTCGGGGTCCTGGAAGGCCAGGTGCAGCAGGCTCACTTCGTGCTCCCGATCCCGACCTCGGCGTCGGCGCCGGTGAGGTTGGCCAGCGACGGTGCGGGCTCGTGCCGCCCGACCCGGTCGAGCACCCGGTCGACGGACGGCGCGACCAGGTCGAGCACCGGGCGCGGGTAGACGCCGAGCGCGACGATCATCGCGAGCACCGGGGCGATGACGACCTTCTCGCGCAGCGACAGGTCGGGCATCGTCTTGTTCGCCTCGACGGTGACCGGGCCGGTCATCGTGCGCTGGTAGGCGATGAGGATGTAGAGCGCGGCGAGCACGATGCCGAGCGTGGCGAGGACGCCGAGCACCCGGTGCCGCCCGAACGTGCCGAGCAGCACGAGGAACTCCGAGACGAAGCCGTTCAGCCCGGGCAGCGCGAGCGACGACAGGCCGGCCACGAGGAACGACGCGGCGAGCACCGGCGCGACCGACTGGATGCCGCCGTACTCCTCGATCAGCCGGGTGTGCCGGCGTTCGTAGAGGAAGCCGATGACGAGGAACAGCGCGCCGGTGGAGAGGCCGTGGTTGACCATGTAGAGCACGCCGCCGGTGCCGGCCTGCCGGGAGAACGCGAAGATGCCGAGCACGATGAAGCCGAGGTGCGCGACCGACGTGTAGGCGACGAGCCGCTTGACGTCCTTCTGTGCCATCGCGACCAGCGATCCGTACAGGATGCCGACGACGCCGAGCACCATCATCGTCGTGGCGAAGTAGCGCGCGGCCGACGGGAACAGCGGGATCGCGTAGCGCAGGAACCCGAACGTCCCGATCTTCAGCATGACGGCGGCCAGCACGACCGAGCCGCCGGTCGGCGCCTCGGTGTGCGCGTCGGGCAGCCAGGTGTGGAACGGGAACACCGGCACCTTGACCGCGAACGCCACGAAGAAGCCGAGGAACAGCCACTTCGCGGTGCCGGTGGAGATGGTGAGGTGCAGCAGCTTCTCGTAGTCGAACGTCCCGTGCGCGCCCGCGCCGATCGCGCCGGACTGCTTCCGGGAGAGGAAGTAGAGGCCGAGGATCGACGTCAGCATGAGCAGGCCGGCGAGCAGCGTGTAGAGGAAGAACTTCACCGCCGCGTAGACCCGGCGCTCGCCGCCGTAGACGCCGATGAGGAAGTACATCGGGACGAGCATCGCCTCGAAGAAGACGTAGAACAGGAACAGGTCGAGCGCGCAGAACACGCCGACCATCGCCGTCTCCAGCGCGAGGAACAGCGCGAAGTACGTCTTGACGCGCGACTCCTGCCGCCACGACGCGAGCAGCACGATCGGCGTGAGGAACGTCGTGAGCAGCACCATCGCGAGCGCGATGCCGTCGACGCCCACCTTGTACCGGATGCCGAACTGCGCGATCCAGGCGTGGTCCTCGACGAGCTGGAACGCCTTGGCCGAGTGCGAGTGGTACTGCGCGGCGGCCGCGACGCTGAGCGCGAACGTCACGAGGGACGCGACGAGCGCGACGCGCTTGGCGGTCTCGTCGCGGTCGCGCGGCGTCGCGGCGACGGCGATGGCGCCGATCGCGGGGACCGCTTCGAGGGCGGTGATCCAGGGGGTCACAGGACGGTCACCGCCACGAACACCGCGACGAGCAGGGCCGCGCCGCCGGCGATGCCGAGCGCGTACGACCGGACGTAGCCGGTCTGCACCCGGCGCAGCCGGCCGGACGTGCCGCCCATGAGCGCGGCGGCGCCGTTGACCACGCCGTCGATGCCGCGGCCGTCGAAGAACACCAGCGCGCGGGCGAGGTACTGGCCGGGGCGCATGAACACCGACTCGTACACGGTGTCGAAGTAGAGCCGCTTGCGCGCCCACAGCACCGGCCCGGCGACGACCTCGGGCGCGGTCCGCTCGACCGGGCGGTCGAGGTAGAGCACCTTCGCGGTGTAGGCGCCGATCGCGACGACGAGCAGCGTGACGACGGTCAGCAGGTACGGGCTGACCTTCGAGTGCGGCGACTCGGTCGCGCCGAACACCGGCTCCAGCCAGCGGGTCAGCGCGCCCTCGCGGGTGACGTTGAGGACGAAGCCGCCGACGAGCGACAGCGCCGCGAGGATCATCAGCGGCACGGTCATGACCGACGGCGACTCGTGCGGGTGGACGTCCTTGTCGACTCGCGACGGGCCCCAGAACGTCAGGCACATCAGCCGGGTCATGTAGAACGCCGTGATGCCCGCGCCGAGCAGCGCGAGGAACCAGAGCACGTAGTCGCCCTTCACGAACGCCGACTCGAGGATCTGGTCCTTCGACCAGAAGCCGGCGAACGGCACCATGCCGATGATGGCGAGCCAGCCGAACAGGAACGTCCAGTACGTCGTCGGCATCGACTTCCGCAGGTTGCCCATGCGGCGCATGTCGGTCTCGTCGTGCAGGCCGTGCATGACCGAGCCGGCGCCCATGAACATCAGCGCCTTGAAGAAGCCGTGCGTGAGCAGGTGGAAGATGCCGACGGCGTACGCGCCGGGGCCGAGCCCGACGCCGATGAACATGTAGCCGATCTGGCTGATGGTCGAGTAGGCCAGGACCTTCTTGATGTCGTCCTGCACGCAGGCGATGACGCCGCCGATCAGCACGGTGATGACGCCGACGGTGGTGACGAGCGCGAGCGCGAGCTTGGACTGCTCGAACAGCGGGTGGGTGCGCGCGATGAGGTAGACGCCGGCGGTGACCATCGTCGCGGCGTGGATCAGCGCGCTCGCGGGCGTCGGGCCCTCCATCGCGTCCGGCAGCCAGACGTGCAGCGGGAACTGCGCCGACTTCGCGCAGGCGCCGAGCAGCAGCAGCAGGCAGATGCCGGTGGCCGTGCCGGTCGAGAGCGCGGAGGCGTTGGCGAACACGCGGTCGAACGACACCGTCCCGAACGTCGCGAAGATCAGCACGACGGCGATGGAGAGGCCGACGTCGCCGACGCGGTTGGTGACGAACGCCTTCTTGGCCGCCGTCGCCGCGGAGTCCTTGTGGTGCCAGAACCCGATGAGCAGGTACGACGAGACGCCGACCAGCTCCCAGCCGACGTAGAGCGCGACGAAGTTGGAGCCGAGGACGAGCAGCAGCATCGACGCGAGGAAGAGGTTCAGGTACGCGAAGAACCGCCGCCGGTCGCGGTCGTGCTCCATGTAGCCGATCGAGTAGACGTGCACCAGCGTGCCGACGCCGGTGACGAGCAGCACGAACGCCGCGGAGAGCTGGTCGAGGAACAGGTCCGCCTGGACGCGCAGCCCGCCCGCGGGCACGTAGGTGAACAGGTGCCGGACCACCGACCGCGACTCCGGGTCGAACGACGCGAGCCGCAGGAACGACAGCAGGCCGATGACGAACGTCAGCCCGGCGATGCCGGTAGCGAGCAGGTGGCCCCAGTGGTCGGTGCGCCGCCCGCCGAGCAGCAGCACCGCCGCGCCGGCCAGCGGCAGCGCGACGAGCAGCCACAGCAGCGAGTGGATGCCGGTCGCCGCGGCCGTCGCGTTCTCCATCGCCAGGGTCACCACTTCAGCAGGCTCGCGTCGTCGACCGAGGCGGACCGCCTCGTGCGGAAGATGCTCACGATGATCGCCAGCCCGACGACGACCTCGGCGGCCGCCACGACCATGACGAAGAACGCGAGCACCTGGCCGTCCAGGCGGCCGTTCATGCGGGAGAACGTCACGAGCGTCAGGTTGACGGCGTTGAGCATGAGCTCGACGCACATGAACACGACGATCGCGTTGCGCCGTACCAGCACCCCGACCGTGCCGACGCTGAACAGCATCGCGGCGAGGAACAGGTAGTAGACCGGGTTCACGCCGTGGCTCCCATGTCTCGGCCGTCGCGAGCGAGTGCCAGGGTGGTGCATCGCGAGGCGGAGGAGGAGCGCGCAGTGGTGCTGCGCGCGACGACGACAACGTGGCGAGGCGCCGCGCCGGCGCTCGCGTAGTAGGCCGGAGGCATGGGAGCCACGGCGTTCATGCGTCACCGCCCCAGTGCTCGACGCGCGGGACCGCGCTGCCGGGGGCGGGCGAGCCGTCCGGGAGCAGCGCGGCGTGCGTCGTGTCGTCGGTCCCGTGGAAGACGCCGGGGCCGGGCAGCGGCGTCGGGTGCGTGCCGGCGAACCGCGCGATCGACTGCTCGCGCTGGCTCGGCAGCTTCGCGCGCTGCTTGTGCGCCAGCACCATCGCGCCGAGCGCCGCGACGATGAGCAGCGCCGAGGTCATCTCGAACGCCAGCAGGTACGAGTCGGCACCCCGGTCGGCGGCGCCGTAGAGCAGCCGGGCGATGGCGAGGACGTTGCCGCCGGAGTTGGCCTCCTCGACGCCGACCGACGGCGTCTTCAGCAGCGCGTGGCCGATGCCGCCGACGAGCACGCCGCCGAGGCCGAGGCCGACGACGATCGCGGCGATGCGCTGGCCGCGCAGCGTCTCGCGTAACGACTCGTTCGCGTCGAAGCCGATGAGCATGAGGACGAACAGGAACAGCACCATGATCGCGCCGGCGTAGACGATGACCTGGACGGCGGCGAGGAACGGCGCCCCCTGCGCGGCGTAGAACACCGCGAGGCAGAAGAAGTCGAGCACGAGCAGCAACGCCGCGTGGACGGCGTTGCGGGAGAGCACCATGGCGATCGCGCTGCCGAGCGCGACGGGCGCGAGGATCCAGAACGCCACGGCCTCGGCGACGGGCGTGTGCGTCGTCGGGTCCGCCTGGGCGAGGAGCGTCAGGTCCATCAGTCGTGGGCGCTCTCGTGCGAGGCCGGCAGCAGCGTGCCGTCGGCGGTGCGGGTCGCCTCGCGGCGCTCCGGCCCGTAGTACGCCTTCTCGTCGCCGAGCCGCATCGGGTGCGGCGGCTGCTCCATGCCGGCGAGCAGCGGGGCGAGCAGCTGCTCCTTGGTGAAGATGAGGTCCTCGCGGCTGTCGTCGGCGAGCTCGTACTCGTTGGTCATCGTCAGCGCGCGGGTCGGGCACGCCTCGATGCAGAGGCCGCAGAAGATGCAGCGCAGGTAGTTGATCTGGTACACGGCGCCGTACCGTTCGCCGGGCGAGAAGCGGGCCGCCTCGGTGTTGTCGGCGCCCTCGACGAAGATGGCGTCGGCCGGGCAGGCCCAGGCGCAGAGCTCGCAGCCGACGCACTTCTCCAGGCCGTCGGCGTGCCGGTTGAGCTGGTGGCGGCCGTGGAAGCGCGCCTGCGTCTGCTCCTTGACCTCCGGGTACTGCACGGTGTTGACCCGGCGGAACATCGTCTTGAACGTCAGGCCGAAGCCCTTGAGGGCGTCAAACACGCGCGCGGCCCTCCTTCTTCGACTCCGAGCCCCACGGCAGGAGCGCGATGATCGCGACCAGCACGAAGCCGGCCACGAGGGCGGTCAGGAGCTGGTGGCGGTCCAGCTCGTTGACGGCGGTGCGGGCGGTCGCGACGACGAGCAGCCAGCCGAGCGCCGCCGGAACCAGGCGCTTCCAGCCGAGCCGCATGAACTGGTCGTACCGGTACCGCGGCAGCGTCCCGCGCAGCCAGATGAAGCCGAACAGGAACAGCGACACCTTCGCGAAGAACCAGACCAGCGGCCAGACACCGTTGTCGAAGTGCGAGATGACCGGGATCGGCGGCGGCCGCCACCCGCCGAGGAACAGCGTCGTGGCCAGCGCCGAGACGGTGACCATGTTGATGTACTCGGAGAGGAAGAACAGCGCGAACTTCACGCTGCTGTACTCGGTGTGGAAGCCGGCGACCAGCTCGCTCTCGGCCTCCGGGAGGTCGAAGGGCGCCCGGTTGGTCTCGCCGACCACGGCGATGCAGTAGATGAGGAACGACACCGGCAGCAGGACGCCGAACCAGCTCGGCCCGGTGAACTCGAGGCCGAAGAAGTTGAGCCGGTTGCCGTCGGCCTGGGCCGCCACGATCTCGGAGGTGGAGATCGACCCGGCGTAGAGGAACACCGAGACGATCGACAGTCCCATCGCGATCTCGTAGCTGACCATCTGCGCGGCGCTGCGCAGGCTGCCGAGCAGCGGGTACGTCGACCCGGACGCCCAACCGGCGAGCACGATGCCGTAGACGCCCATGGCGGACATGGCCAGGACGATGAGCACCCCGATCGGGGCGTCGGTCAGCTGCAGCGGGGTGCGGTGCCCGAAGAGGCTGACGGTCGGCCCCAGCGGGATGACCGAGTTGGCGACGAACGCCGGGATCGCCGAGATGATCGGCGCCAGGAAGTAGACCGGCTTGTCCGCCATCGCCGGCATGATGTCTTCCTTGAACGCCAGCTTCAGGCCGTCGGCGAGGCTCTGGAGATAACCGCGCGGACCGACCCGGTTGGGACCGATCCGCTGCTGCATGCGGGCGACGACCTTGCGTTCGAAGACGATGGCGAACAGTGTCATCAGCACGAGGACCACGAAGACGCCGACGATCTTGATCAGGACGATCCACCACGGCAGACCGGT
>DASTMB010000097.1 GCA_035714365.1 Mycobacteriales bacterium
GTGCTCACCCTGCTCGGCCCGGTCATGGTCGTGGCCAACTGGGTCGAGGAACGCCGCCGCCGGCGGCGCGACCTCACCCGCGCCGGGCGGCGGGAGGCGGCCGAGGTGGCCGCGTTCGCGGCGGCCGTCGCGGCGGCGCACGAGGAGGCGGTGGCGCGGCGGCGCGCGGCCGCGCCCGACCTCGCCGCGCTGCTCGCCACCGCCGAGGCGGCGGCGCCGCGCCTGTGGGAGCGCCGCCGCGGCCACGACGACCACCTCCGCCTCTCGCTCGGCCTCGGCCCGCTGCCGTGGGCGCCGCCGGTCGAGCAGCCGGCGGAGCCCGCGCCCGGTGCGCTGGCGGCGTTGGCGGCGCACGCGGCGCTGCCCGACGTGCCGGTGCCGGTCGACCTGCGGCCCGGCCGGGTGCTCGGCGTCGCCGGCGACCGGGCCGCCGCGCTCGCGCTGGCGCGTGGGCTGGTCGCCCAGGCGGCCGTGCTGCACGGCCCCGCCGACCTCGCCGTCGCCGTGCACACCCGCGAGCCGGCGGCGTGGGGGTGGGCGTCGTGGCTGCCGCACGCCGTGCCGCCGGGCGGCGACGTGCCCCCCGGCGCGCTCGTCGTCGTGGACGACCCCGCGCTCACCCGCGGCCGGCCCGCGCCGGTTCGCGACCTGCTCGCCTCCGGCGCCGTCGCGGGCCTCGTCGTCGCCGACCGGGTCGAGGAGCTGCCCGCGTCCTGCACCGACGTCGTCCGCGTCGACGCCGACGGCGCGGGCGTGCTCGATCCGGGCACGCCGTTCCTCGCGGCCGGGCTGGACCCGCGGACGGCGCTGCGCTGCGCGCGGGCGCTGGCCCGCGTGGACGACCCCGAGGTCGCCGCCGCCCCCGGCGGCACCGACGCGCTCGTCACGCTGCTGCCGTTGCTCGGGGTGCCGCGTCACGACGTCGCCGCCGCCCTCGCGGCGCGCTGGGCGGTCGCACCCTCCGGCACGCTCGCGGTGCCACTCGGCGTGGCCGACGACGGGCCGTTCGTGCCCGACCTCGCGACCGACGGGCCGCACGCGCTCGTCGCCGGCACCACCGGCAGCGGCAAGAGCGAGCTGCTGCGCACCTGGGTCGCCGCCCTGGCCGCGACCTGGTCGCCGGACGACGTGACGTTCGTGCTGGTCGACTACAAGGGCGGCAGCGCGTTCGCCGACTGCGCCCGGCTGCCGCACGTCGTCGGCTTCGTCACCGACCTGGACGAGCACCTCGGCGCCCGCGCCCTCGCCTGCCTGGAGGCGGAGTTGCGCCACCGCGAACGCCTCCTCCGCGACGCCGGCACCGGCGACCTCGACGCGTACGCCGCCGCCGGGCGGCCGCTCGGGCCGCTGCCGCGGCTGGTCGTCGTGGTGGACGAGTTCGCGACCCTGGCGGCGGAGCTGCCGGAGTTCGTCGACTCGCTCGTCGGCGTCGCCCAGCGCGGCCGCAGCCTCGGCGTCCACCTCGTCCTCGCCACGCAACGCCCCTCCGGCGCCGTCAACGACAACATCCGCGCCAACACCGGCCTCCGCGTCGCCCTCCGCGTGCAGGACCCCGGCGACTCCCTGGACGTCGTCGGCACGCCCGACGCCGCCGCGCTCTCCCGGCACCGCCCCGGCCGCGGCTACGCGCGGCTCGGCCCCGGCGAGGTGGCGGCGTTCCAGGCGGCGCTCGTCTCGGCCGCGTCCCCCGCCGGCGGCCCGCGGGTCGTCGTGCGCGACCCCGACGCGCCGTCCGCGCCGGCGGCGGCGGAGGACCTGCCGACCGACCTGGCACTGCTCGTGTCCGGGGCGGTGCGCGCGGCGGTCGACGCCGGCCTGCGGCCGCCACGGCTGCCGTGGCCGCCGCCGTTGCCGGCCACGGTCGAGGTGCCGGAGACGCCGCTGCCCGAGCGCGGCTGGTCCGCGCCGCTCGGCCTCGTCGACGAGCCGGACCGGCAGCGCCAGGTGCCGTACGAGTGGACCTCCGCCGACGGCAACCTCCTCCTCTACGGCGCCACCGGCGCCGGCACGTCCACCGCGCTCGTCACGCTCGCGACCTCGCTCGCGCGCCGGTACGGCCCCACCCAGGTGCACCTCTACGCGCTCGACTTCGGCACCGCCGCCCTCGCTCCGCTCGCCGCGCTGCCGCACACCGGCGCCGTCCTCCAGCCCGGCGACCGCGACCGGCACGCCCGCCTGGTCCGCCGCCTCCGCGACGAGGTGCGGCGGCGGCAGGAGCTGTTCCGCGCGGCGGGCGCCGCCTCGGTCGAGGAGTACCAGGCGGTCGCGGCCGAGCCGCTGCCGGCGGTCGTGCTGCTGGTCGACGGGTGGGCGGCGTTCGAGGCGGCGTACGACGATGTGCCCGGCCTCGCGCTCCGCGACGACCTGGTCCGCGTCGTCGCCGACGGCCCCGGTCTCGGCGTCTACGTCGCCGCCACCGCCGACCGCGCGACCGCCGTGCCCGTCTCGGTCGCCGCGCTGGTCGCGCGGCGGCTGGTGCTGCGGCTGGCCGACCCGCAGGAGTACGGCGCGTTCGGGCTGCGCGACCTCCCGGCGTTCGTGCCCGGGCGCGCGGTCGACGCCGCGACCGGCCGCGAGGTGCAGCTCGGGCTGCCGGTCCCGCTCGCCGCCGCGCGTCCGGCGGTGCCGGGGGCCGACCCGGCGCGGCTGCCCGCGCCGGTCGGGGTGCTGCCCGACCGGGTCGGCTCCGCCGG